>MHRI01000001.1:0-3137 GCA_001820935.1 Candidatus Taylorbacteria bacterium RIFCSPHIGHO2_01_FULL_51_15
TCATCACGACACCGCTCGCAATAGGCGGCTTCATCGAGCTATCAAAGACGATCCCCATCTGGCAGATCGCGCTCACGGGCGGGCTTGGAGCAACCATTGTCGATATCTTACTTGTTGATTCGCTTCGCTCGCCGCTTGCCATGTTCCTCGTTCGTGCTGTTGCAGGGCGCGATATTCAATCTTTCGGGCGACGTGTTGCGCGTGGGAAACTGCGCTGGACGACGGCGCTTCTTGGTGCATTTCTTATAGCGATCCCGCTTCCTACTGACGAGCTTGGCGTGGTCCTCTTTGGGGTATCTCATTTACGTCCGCTGCAGCTGGTACCGCTGATATTCGCAGCCGATTTTCTCGGCATTTACGGCATCGCTCTTGCTGCACAATATTTGAGCTAGCGCGCTTTTTTTGGTGGCAGCCGCGGGTGTCTACGCTCGCTCCACCCCGGTACCACAACGCTGCGCGTTGGCTACGGGGCAGGCGTATTCTCCTCACGCTCGCTCCACATATTCTCCTGTCTCAGTGTTGATACGCACGACATCGCCCTCGTTGATGAACATCGGGACGTTTATATTCGTTCCCGTTTCGAGAACGACGACCTTCGAACCCCCTTGGGCAGTATTGCCTCGGGTGTTCGGCGGAGCTTCAGTGACCTTCAAGTCTACTTTGATAGGAAGCCGCACGCGGAAGAGTTTCTCTTCGAACCAGAGCGTATCTACCTCCGTGTTGTCCTTCAGAAATCGTCCCGACTCTCCGACGAGTTCTTCGGGGACCGTAAAGCGCTTCGACTTGTCTTTCGTGTCGTGGAAGAACCACTCGCCGTTCCGCTCATAAATAAATGTCGCAGGTCTCGTCTCTATTTCAGCTTCTTTCAACTTGTCGGATTGTTGGAATGAGTACTCGATAACGTTGCCTTTGATGAGGTGCTTGAGCTTCGTTTGATTCACCGGTCGGCGCATCTGCTTCTGCATGATGTTGTTCCACGTGCAGACATACGGCTCACCCTCAACCAAAACAGCGACTCCCGGCTTCACGTCGTTGTAATTCAACATATTCGCGCCATTTTATCCAGAAAACGTCGATTGTCCACCGATATGCTATAGTACCGGCATGAATGTGATAACAATTCTAAAAAACCTGGCATCAAAAGATGATCTTGTTGTTATTTCGCGTAAAGAATACGAGTCGTTGAAGGCGCGCACGGTCCCGGTCGTTCCTATGACTGCCAGTGAAAAGCGGGCGCTTGTGCGTGCACGCAGAGACTTTGCCGCAGGAAAGCTACTTTCACTTGATGAGTTCAGACGACAACTGGGACGTTCGCGTCGCTCGAAACGTCACTAAAGCGCTCCGGAAGTTCCCGAAGAAAGACTTGGACGCGATTGAAGCGGCAGTCGTGGGTATGCGTCGCGATCCATACTTCGGCGATATCCAGAAGCTTGGGGGACAGAACGCATGGCGTCGCCGCACCGGTTCGTATCGGATTTCCTACGAAGTCCATCAAGAAGTTAGACTCGTTATCGTATTCGAAGTTAGACGCCGCACGTCAACGACATATTGAGACATCCAAGGATCATGATTCGGGACCTGCTTTTTTTTGAGTTCTGCCGCAAGCTTCAGAGCTTCCTTCTAAGTGAGGCGGAATGATGTGCTTCTGAAAAGACGGCCCGCTTTTGTCATGACCTGTAGTACAAGAAGTCTCTTGCGTTTGATTACGTCGATGCTCTCACTCCATCTAACACCTTTAACTCGGATCGCCATATGATCATCCTATCCCATCCGATTCTTGAAATCTTGGTACGTGAATGTGCGGAGCGTTTTCGGCTTTCCGTCTTTCCAGAGGACTATGGATGGATGTTGCACGCCGTTGAACATCGTCGACTTAACGAGTGAGTATTGTATCGCGTCCTCGAAGACCACTTTATCGCCGACTTTCAGCGGTTTTTTAAATGTGTACAGGCGGTCGATCCTATCTCCTGCAAGACAGGTTCCTCCACCGAACTTGTACGCGTGTTTGTACTCGCCCTTCTTTCCTGCGCCCCGGATCTTCAACTCGAGATCTGGGGAGAGAATAAAATCTGCAAGGTGCGCTTCGAATGAAATATCGAGTATCGCGACTTTGTACGGCACGTCTTTGCGTTCGATGATGTCCAACACAGATGCGACGAGCGTACCCGCATGCCACACGATAGCCGCTCCCGGTTCCAAGTGCACTTGGACGTCGTATTTTATTTGGAAATCCTTCACGAGCTTGATAAGTCCCTCGACGTCATAGCCATTGTCTGTAATGCGCTGACCTCCGCCAAAGTTCACCCATTTCATTTGTTTGAAGTATTTTCCGAAGTGTTTTTCGATCATCGGGAGAGCACTTTTCAGATTCTTCAGTTCTCGTTCAAAAAAGACGTGGAAATGCAATCCTTCGACGCCGTTGAGTGCGTTTGGATCTCGTTTTAGCTCTCGCTCAAATTCGTAGAGTCGAATACCGAGGCGAGAATCCAGCGCACACGGGTTCCATACATCGTATTTTTCGTCTGTCTTGATCTCGGGATTAATGCGGAGACCGACCGAGATCTTTTTTCTTGAATCCGCGAGCGCTCGTTTGAATAGCCGAAGCTGACCAAAGGAATTGAGGATGATATGGCTTGAATTCTTCAGTACTTCAGCAAATTCTTCCGGCTTATATGCCGGTGCGTACATGTGCACCTCTGGTCCGAATTCTTCTCGGCCGAGCCGCGCTTCGTTCAACGAACTCACTTCCGTGCCGTCAAGATATTTCTTGATGATAGGGAAGAGGGGCCACGTCGCCCACGCTTTGAGGGCATGAAGCACTGTCGCACCTGTCTGATCTGCGACACTCTTCAGTATCGAAAGATTATGCTCCAGGAGACGCTCCTCGATAACGAACGCGGGCGTCTTGATCTTCTTAGGATCAAGAGTTGAGGGCGGTCGCCGTTTCATCCCGCTCTTTCTTGAGGGATTTGAAAGGGCGGGATTCATTTTTTCGATGCTCCAAGGTGAGCGGGGAGTGGTTTGTAGTCGACGACCTTGAAGGGAAGACCGTTTTTTGAGAGCGCGTTCAAGAAGGGCTCTGGATCAAGCTCCTCCACGTTGAATACACCCTTTCCTTTCCACTTGCCCTGCAAGAC
>MHRI01000001.1:3146-5311 GCA_001820935.1 Candidatus Taylorbacteria bacterium RIFCSPHIGHO2_01_FULL_51_15
CTTTCCTTTCCACTTGCCCTGCAAGACCATCATTGCAGCTACCATGGGTGGAACGCCTGCGGTGTATGAAATGGCTTGTGAACCGACCTCGCGGAAGCACTTCGCGTGGTCGGAGACGTTGTAGATGTATTTCGTACTCTCTCTTGCCCTGAGCCCCTTCGAAGGGTTGCCGTTTTTGATGCCGGTGACAATACAGCCGATGACGGTTTTACCGGTGTATTTTGTCGCAAGCGACGCCGGATCAGGCAAGAGCGCCTTCAGAAATTCCATCGGGATTATCTTTTGACCCTTGAAATTTATTGGATCGATGCGCGAGATCCCGATCGATTCCATGACGCGCAGGTGCGTGAGATAGTTCTGTCCGAACGTCATCCAGAAACGCAGGCGTTCAAGCCCGGGCAGATTTTTCACGAGCGATTCCATCTCTTCGTGAAAGAGGAGGTAGCTCTCGCGCGGCCCTGCGACAGGGTAGTTGAATGTAAAGTGCACACTTCCTTCGTGCATCACGGGCGGTGTCTCAATCCATCTACCCTTTCCTTTTGCTTTGCGCCAGTGTTTGACCTCTTGTGTAATCTCGCGGATGTTTATTTCTGGGTTGAAGTTGGTTGCAAAAGATTTGTCATGGCTTCCCGCATTCGCGTCGAGAATGTCGACGAAGCGCACTTTGTCGAAATATTTCTTAAGAATGTAGGCGCAGTACGCGTTCGTCACTCCCGGATCAAAACCCGCGCCAAGCACGGCCATGATACCTGCCTTTTTGAACTTGTTTTGGTACGCCCACTGCCAACTGTATTCGAAGTGTGCCTCGTCACGTGGCTCATAGTTCGCGGTGTCGATGTAATGCACCTTTGTTGCGAGGCATGCATCCATGATGGAGAGGTCTTGGTAGGGAAGCGCAACGTTGATGACGAGAACAGGCTTTGTTTTTCGGATAAGTGCCGCAACTTCTTTTGCTTTATCGGCGTCAACGGCATGGGTTGTAATATCAATGCCCCAACGCTTTTTTATCTCTTTTTTTATCGCGTTGGGTTTGCCGATCGTGCGCGAGGCAAGATGGATCTTGGTGAACACCTTCGAATTCATCGCGCACTTGTGCGCCGTGACGCTGCCCACGCCTCCTGCGCCGATGATCAGTACAGTTGCCATGGGATGCACTATATACAGAAATTGCTTCTAGGAAAACAAAGGTTCCTGCTGTGTTATGCAATGGAGCCCGCCACCCCCGTAGAGAATATCGGTTAGATCAGTTCCGAGGATGGTCCGACCGAAAAAGGCTTGCCGCAGGATCTCTTCTGCTCGCGCATCGTGCGGATCGGCGAATTGCGGTACTAAGACTACGGTGTTGCCGATACAGAAATTGCAATACGAACCCGGAGCCAATTCACCCCAATCGTATTTCACTTCCGGAAGGGGGAGGGGGATGAGCTTGAAGGGTCGTCCCTTTGCATCGGTCGCCCTTTTTAGAATATCGAGATTCTCGCTTGTAATCTCGTGATTTGGCCCGCTATCGGTCCATGCGTAGAGGATCGTGTCCGAATCCACGAAGCGAGCGACCTCGTCGACGTGGCCGTCGGTGTGGTCGTTGAAGAGTCCACGTTTCAGCCAGACCACTTTTTTTGCTCCGAGCAGGTGGTCGAATCGCTCCTCAAAATACTCCCGTGGCATTCCCAGATTACGGTTGATGTTGAGCATAGTTTCCTCGGTCGTGAGTATCACGCCCTCGCCATTTGTTTCGATAGCGCCTCCTTCCATGACGAATCCTGCATCGATCCGTTTGAATTTTTTGAACGCGGGGATCTGATCGATAACTGTATTGTCCTTCAAAAGTTCTGGAAAGCGGTTGCCATAGGCGTTATACGTCCACTTCACAAATGCCGGCTCGCCATCGGCCTTCACGAAAGTCGGTCCCCAATCGCGGATCCATACATCGGCATAGTCTGCCTCATACAGCTCGACATTCATCATCGGCACCTTGCCGAGAGAGAGTTTCTCGATAATCTCCCTTTTTTGGAAGGGTCGTATGACAAGCTTCACTGGTTCGCTTTGCGCGAGTGCGCCAATGATGCGCACATACTCTCGCTCGACGGCCGGAACGCGATCGGGAAAACTTACGGTGTCATACGGCCACGCGAGCCACGTAGCTGCATGCCGTTCCCATTCCGCGG
>MHRI01000002.1 GCA_001820935.1 Candidatus Taylorbacteria bacterium RIFCSPHIGHO2_01_FULL_51_15
CACGCCGAGCTCGCCGAAGAGCTTGGCACGCCGAAGCAGCATATTGTGATTCCGGATAATTCACTCATCATCGAAATTCAGGAGGGAGGAAAGAAGATCACGGCACTCAAGGAAAAGGCTCCCAACGGGCCGCTCATGGTTGATGGATTCGCGGTAGGAGACATGCAGGAAGTCGTCCTGCGTGATCGGCAAATGCTCGCCGAGGAAGGCATGTTCGTGATCATCGCGAGCGTGAGCACGTCGAATGGAAAGCTGAAAAAATCGCCTGACATTATCTCGCGCGGATTTGTGTATCTTCGCGAATCCCAGGATCTCCTCCATCAAACGCGTATTATCATCAAGAAGACGGTGGAACAGACAACTGCGGGAATGCACCCGATCAACTTCGACTACGTGAAGGAGCAGCTCACCGACGCCGTCTCAAGGTTTCTCTTCCAAAAAACCAACAAACGCCCGATTGTGATTCCAGTATTACTTGGGGTGTAATTCTCTTCTTACTTCCTCCCCTCTTTAGAGGGGAGGATTTGAGGTGGGGTGTGTTTTCTTATTTTCCCCTTTCTTTTCTGTCATTCCCGCGGAGGCGGGAATCCAACCTTTTTTCTCATTCTTTTCTAAACAAGAAGTACTTTCTTGCGCCAGCGTTTTTCACGTATTCCCGTATACGATTCCTTGACTAATTTCTATTCTCGTGTTTTTATAGCACCAGTTCAGCTGTTACAGCGCAGGCTATTCCTGTGCCAGCTTGTGGTTATTTACCGGAGGAATTGAATGAACGTTGAAAAGAAAAATGTCGGGATCATCGGAGCCAGCGGCTATGGCGGAAATGAGCTCGTCCGGCTCGTGCTCGGACACCCGAACTTCAAGCTCGCCTATGTCGCCGCGGACAGCAACGCGGGCAAAAAATTGTCGGATATGCTGCCGTGGATAGAGGAAAAGGATGACCTTGAGATTGAAAAGTGGAGCCCTGACGCGCGAACAGAGCCGTTGCAGAACCTTGACCTTGTTTTCATTTCGCTTCCAACAGGCATGTCGAAAAGGGCTGAACAAGAAATTCCTGACCGCACGAAGATCGTTGACCTCGGAGGCGACCACCGCTTTGTCGAAGGATGGACGTATGGTCTCGCAGATATCTGGCCCGACCATATTCGAGGTTCAAAGAGAGTGGCAAACCCAGGATGTTATCCTGCTGCAGCACTTACAGCTCTCGCACCGCTCGTATGTTTTCCGCTTACGAACGTCATCATTGATGCACAATCAGGCATCAGCGGTGCCGGTCGGGGTGGAGGAGGCGGAATGGCCTATGCAGAGGTTAATGAAGACCTGTCGGCGTACAAACTCTTCGTGCATGACCATACTGCGGAGATAGGCAGAGCTTTGAGCGCGATACGCATGCTAGCGGATTTTGAGATTCCCGTTACATTCACTCCACATCTTGTGCCGATGACGCGCGGGATTCTGGCGACGTGTTACCTTACTGGTACCCATTCAACCGAAGGTTGCTTTGAATTGGCGCGGGAGTACTATAAAAATAGTCCGTTTGTCCGTGTTACGGAGAAATCTCCTCACAGCAAATGGACGACCGGATCGAATCTTGCATTCGTTTCCTATGCCTCTAATGGCAAAACCATCATCGCCATCGGCGCCATCGACAACCTCGTAAAAGGCGCGGCGGGACAGGCGGTCCAGAATGCGAACCTTATGTTCGACTTTGAAGTGACTGCCGGTCTTGAAGCGATGCCGCTCTGGCCATAACCGAACAAGGCGACTATGAGAAAAAGTTGTTTGGTGAAGCTGTCGGGCGATATGCTCACGGACAAGGCACTCGCGTGGATTAAGGAATTGTCGGAAAAGTACTTCGTCGTGATATGTGTCGGAGGCGGTACACAAATCAACAGGGCGTTCGCAAAAGCGGGACTGCCGGTGAAAAAACATGGTCCGCTCGGACGTGAGACGCGGAGCCTCAAAGAGCGCCAGCTTGCCCGCGACGTTTTGGAGCGGAATCAAGCCAAGGTGCAGGACAGATTAGCGGCATTGGATGTCCACGTGAGCGTTGTCATTCCGGTGCTTGAAATCGGAACAGTGCTCTGTCATGTGAACGGCGACCAGTTTCTGCTCACTTCTTATCTTGGCTTCGATATCCTGTATGCAGTAACGCTACCGGACCGACTCCAGAAAAAGAGGAAACAGTTCGCGCAATACAAGAAGATTCGAGTGATTGCGTTTTGAAATCGGTTTAAGTTCAGACCCTCGCCGGCAACGGCGAGGTTTTTTGTGCCCTTGATTCTCGACCAAGAAACCCATACTATTTAGCCATGAATCTCCCCAACCTCACCTTCACCGCCCAAATATTTAGGGAGGGGAAACAATATGTTTCCTTCAATCCTGAACTGCGAGTCGCATCATGCGGAAAGACCGCAAAAGCCGCAAAAGAAAACCTAAAGGATGCGATTCGTGGATTTATGATATCCGCACATAAAAAAGGTACTCTTCACGATATTCTCGAAGAAGCGGGTTTTGTGCGTCAGAAAAAGTCATGGCGCGACCCCGACTTTATTTCTTTTGACCGCATGACGGTTGCTGGTTTAGCCCGATGCCTAAAATCAGCACGATACATTATCGCAAACTGGTGCGAGTGTTCGAGCAAAAGGGTTTTATGTTGGACCACCAGGAAGGCGACCACCTTATCTACGTTCGGAAAGATATCAAACGTCCGGTAGTCATCCCGATGTATAAATCAATTCCTGTTTTCATCATTCTCAATAACTTAAAGACCGCCGGAATTTCGCGTCAGGAATATCTCGAGCTTTTGTAGTTTGCGTTTCGAGATATTGTGTTTTGTTTCTTTGAATTACGAAACTATCAACTTTGGCTTATTTCTGTCATTCCAGCGAAAGCTGGAATCCAGGTTTCTCCCTGCACATTCTGGATTCCTGCCTTCGCAGGAATGACAAGACGGGAGTTTCGTAATTCACAGTTTGTTTGGTTTTTTGTGCAGTTTGTGTTTTGGGAAGTTTCGTAGAGTGTACGGTATACTATTCCCTATGACCAACCTTCATAGAGGTCTCTCCCCTCTCCTCACCATCTACATCGTGAGCTTTTTCTTTACGCTCCACGCGGCGATTCCAGTCTATGTGAATTCGTCCTTTCTCTCCACACTCATCTCGAAGAATTACATCGGCCTTATCTATACCGGTTCAGCGCTCCTCACTATGGCGGCGCTCATCCTCATCCCCAAACTCCTGCGGCTCGTAGGAGACTATTTCACGACACTCCTCTTTATCGTTCTTGAGATCGCGGCACTTATTGGAATGGCCGTTGTGGGGAACGCGGGTGTGATCATCGTCTTTTTCGTCGCAAGCTCGGTGCTCATCACGCTCATCTCCTTTGATTTCGATCTTATCGTCGAGGGGTTTTCGAAAAACGCATCCACCGGAAGCATCCGCGGGCTGTATCTTACGTCCGCGAATGTGGCGTGGGTGATCGCCCCGGCGCTCGCGGCGCTCCTTCTTGTCGAGGGCGAATATTGGCGGGTGTATCTTGCCGCGGCGGCAATCTTTATTCCGGGTCTTTTTATATTCTCGGGAAAGCTCGAGCATTTCAAAGATCCTCTGTATCGGACCGTCCACTTCAGGAAAACCTTGCTCACCGCCTGGCAGAGCAAAGATCTGCGGTACATTTTCGGCATTTCATTCCTACTGCAATTCTTTTTTACGCTCATGGTCATCTACACGCCGATCTACTTGCACGAACATGTCGGCTTTTCGTGGAGCGAGCTTGGCCCGATCTTTTCTATCATGCTCCTCCCCTTTCTCCTGCTTGAAGCGCCCCTTGGAAGAGTGGCCGACAAGGTGCTTGGCGAGAAGGAGCTCCTCGTTGCGGGTTTTATCATCATGGCTCTCGCGACCGGAGCGTTGTACTTCTTCACGGCTCATTCGTTCGCGCTCTTTGCCGCGATACTCTTCATGACCCGAGTGGGCGCGGCAATGGTGGAAGTCATGACCGAAACGTATTTCTTTAAGAAAGTAAACGCCGGCGATGCGGCGCTTGTCGGGTTAAATCGGACGGTGCGGCCGTTTGCGGGCGTCATCGGGCCGCTTGTCGCGACGGCGCTTCTCGCGTTCATTTCGCTTCCTTCTCTGTTTCTCTTCCTTAGCGGATGCATGCTCGTTGGTATTCCGCTTGCTTTCGCGCTTAAAGACACGAAGTAGAAACTTATGATCAATAACCCATCACTGAATAACGCCACAACAAAGAAACTTTCTTACAAAGGTCATTTGGTGATTTAGAACTCATTTCAAAACCCTTCCCTGCCTGCGAAACATGTGTCTTGGCTGCGAAGCGCTCGTCTCGGACTCTCTGAAGCTCGGCTTCAACTCGTCCTCCGACTCGGCTTCTCGCCTGAAGACCCATGTTTCTCGGCTCGGGAACCCAGGTCTTGAAATGAGTTTTAGTTATCTGTCATTAGCTATTCAATATCTTCAGCGTCTTTCCCTTCGATTTCCTCTTGGTGACTCCCGTCCGCGCAGTTGCACGGAAGGAGAGGCTCCCCTTCCTTCTTGCAATCTTCAGACTGACACACTCCCGGATTGCTCGACTGCCCGTCGCACCCGCCGGTACAAATGTAGTGCTTCATAGCAAAGAAATGCTTAGTAAATAGTGACTAGATTATAGGTAACTATTCTAAACGAGTCCACTCCCTTATACCCGAAGGACAGCGTGCATACTCTTCAGATTATTCCACGAATGTTATGTCTTCACGTCCGGAGGCGCTAACTCCATTTGCCTCCCAAAATTTGTGTAGTAGCTCATCTCTGTGTGTCTGACTAAGACCGGAAGCGCCTACAATTTTAATCGGGCAGTTAAACTCGAAGGAACGAAAAGAAGAATTCTCACGTAGTTTTTCAATAAACCGCTTACTTAGCAGCAAGCTGCCTTGCACATAGCACATCTGTGGCAATTGATCCGGATCGATGTTTGAAAGATCGACGTCGCCCACAAAGCCGTATATGAATTGCTCGCTTCCTACCTGTACGGCTCCTTTATTTTTCTCAATGACCGTCTTCACCCCTTGAGCTCGAAGTACCTCCTCAAGAGCCTTCATCTTATCCGTGAAGGCCGCGTCTAAAGAACCCTCACTGGAAGAAGCTGCGGCATTTTCACTGGATTCACGCATACGTCCATTATTAGCGCCTAATGATAATCCTTCGGGATGCCGAGAATCGGACTCGGACCTCACGCACCCCATGCGTGTATACTACCACTATACTACATCCCGATATTTGAAAAGTCTTTCCCCGTTTCGAACCGCGTCAGTATAACAGAAAAACTATATGTTGCTATTCTCAGACTTCTCTCATACAGAATGATACCGAAATGAAATGGCG
>MHRI01000003.1:0-3875 GCA_001820935.1 Candidatus Taylorbacteria bacterium RIFCSPHIGHO2_01_FULL_51_15
ACGCCGTTTTTATTTTCAATCTCTACCGGTTCCGCGCCGTCTAGGTCAGTCGTAGAGCCGATGCAAGACGTGGTACCGCCGGAAGATTTTACACCTGTCATCATACAAAACCTCGATGTATTTGAGGGGAAGAACGTTCTTGTCTTTTCGGCGCAAGACAAAGGGGCAGGGATTGATCATTACGAAGTGCGCGAGGGGTCTTTAGCTCGCTATGAGGAAGCAGAGAGTCCCTTTCTGTTACAAAACCAGGCGCTGGATAAAAAGATTTTTGTGAAAGCAGTTGATAAAAATGACAATGAAAGGGTCGCTATTATTCCTACTCGTGTGCACAGCGCATGGTGGGAGAACTACGTATTATTCGGTATACTTATAGTATTCGGACTACTCGCCTTTTACGGGATAGTGGTGCGTAAATCAAAAATCAAAATGGAAAAATCAAAATGACATATAGAAATTTAAAAATCAATGAACCAATTTTGCTTTTTGCAGTATCATTTTTCATTTTGCTTTTTCCATTTTCCATTGCCTCCGCGGCGACGCTCAATTTCTCGCCACCGTCCGGTTCGCACAATGTTGGCAGTACATTTTCAACAAATGTAATTGTAGAAAGCACCGATCAGGCAATGAACGCTGTGTCCGGAGTCATATCATTCCCCTGGGACAAGCTTGAAGTTGTGTCAATTTCTAAACAGGGATCCATTCTTTCTCTTTGGCCTGCCGAGCCGTCGTTCTCAAACAGTGCGGGCACGATCAATTTTGAAGGAATCGTGCTAAACCCCGGCTATACAGGTGCCTCCGGTAAAATCCTCACGATTACGTTTCGTGTGCGGAATTCAGGAACGGCAAATGTAAGTTTTTCTTCAGGCTCTGTTTTAGCAAATGATGGCACCGGGGCGAATATTCTAAATGGAATGCGGGTCGCGGTCTTCACGTTCGCGAGTGCCGGAGCAACACCTCTTGCTCCGCAAGTAGAGGTATCGGCTGCCACAGGTAATACGCTTAGCATTACGTCTACTACACATCCAGATGAGACCGAATGGTACGCAGATAATACACCGGAGTTTTCTTGGAACTTGCCATCTGGCGTCCTTGAAGTGCGGACGCTTATCGGCAAGAATCCGTCAGGCGCTCCGTCCGTCTCTTACCTGTCACCTATTAGCAAGAAGAAAATTGATGAACTCCCCGACGGCACATATTACTTCGCGCTTCAAGTACGCACCAAGGTCGGATGGGGTTCGGTCTCCCGCTATCGCGTGAATATTGATACTACGCCGCCAAAACCGTTTTCCATAACTTTTCCGCATGGAAATAAGGGATGGGAACCTCAACCGGTCGCGCTCTTCAATACGACGGATGGAGAATCAGGAGTAAGTCACTACGATATAAAGATTGGAAATGAGGCGAAACCTATCAAAATCGCTCCTGTAGCAGAATCCAATCCTTATGTTATCCCCGCGCAGATTCCTGGTACATATACGCTACTTGTTACAGCGGTAGATAATGCGGGAAATGTGCGAAACGGTTCGGCCGATTTCACGATTGAGTCGATCGATGCGCCAACGATTAGCTACTATCCAGATACCATAGAAGAAGGCGATATTTTGAAGATTAGAGGAGCAACGTACCCAGGCGCCGACATAATAGCCTATATTCGCGAGGGGGATACATTGGTCTCGGAAGAATCTTCGAAAAGTAATTCTTTTGGAGATTTTTCACTTATTGCCACAAAAAGACTTGATCCTGGCGTGTACACATTTACCTTGCGCGTAAAAGATCTTCGTGGCGCGCAGAGTGCTGAGACCGCTCCTTTCACTATCTCCGTTAAGCCGGGGTTGGTCACAGGGCTTGTCGGTTCTATGTGGAAATATTTCTCTGCCTCACTGCTCATATTGCTAATGCTCGGCATTCTTGTGTGGGTCAGCGCTCGCCTCTGGTTCAGGATCCCGCATACCATAGCTCGTATGCGCCGCGAGGCGCGAGAGGCGGAGAAAGTGTCCGAAAAAGCGTTTAGAGTTCTTCGTGATGGTGTTCAGAAACATTTGGCGCGGCTGAGGAAGGTTAGCAGAAAACTGACGGCGGAAGAAACGGAATTTTTGGAGCAGTTTGAGAAGAAACTTGAAGAGGCAGAAGAAATAATCGCGAAGGAGATACAAGATATCTCGCGCTCGTGAGCCCGTAGAAGATTTAAGATTATAGATTTAAGAGAATGAAGAAAGAGATACTCACTCCGAAGGGCGGCTCTCCTGTCATGGGGTGTTATTCTCCAGGTATCAGTGTTGATATTGGGGACGCAACGTTTGTCTTCGTGACCGGACAGATCGCCCGGCATGAAAATGGGGACCCCGTCGCACCCGGAGATGCTACCGCGCAGACCGAGTTCATTTTTAAGAAAATAGTGTCGATTTTGGAAGAGGCCGGCGCTGGCGTTGATGATGTGGTGAAAGCAGTCATCTACACAACCGATGTCTCAAAGTTTAAGGAAATTTCCGAGGTACGAAACAAGTATTTTGCGAGTGCAAAACCGGTCTCTACGCTGGTTGAGATCAGCGGTACGGTGCGAAAAGGATGCGAGGTTGAGATTGAGGTGATTGCGGTAAAGCGGGGAGAGGGCAACGTGAAGATCACTGTGGAAGTTCCAGAGTCGCACGCGGGTGCGGTGCGTGCGGCGATGGGGGAAGCTGGTGCTGGAGTGATCGGCAATTATTCCGATTGCAGTTTTTCGGTAAAGGGGACAGGTCGCTTTACTCCAAAGAAGGGAGCGAAGCCCGCTATCGGGAAGGAAGGGACGCCGGAAGAGGTATTTGAAGAGCAAATACAGATGGTGTGCAAACGTAGCAAACTAAAGGCGGTTATCGCATCCTTGAGAGCGGCGCATCCGTACGAAGAACCAGGCATCGCGATCTATCCTATCGAAGAATTGCCTTAACCCTTTTTGCATGCCAAAATGGCGAGCAGGACACATGCCGTCCTAGCTTCCCAGTAGTAGAAGCTCAAAGATTCGCTTCACTACGGGACAAACAGTTGGTCCCGCTAGAGCCGATGTAGCTCAGTTAGTAGAGCAATCGCTTCGTAAGCGATGGGTCGCCAGTGCAACTCTGGCCATCGGCTCTAGCGGGATGAATGTCGCACGGATTTCGCGTGCCCCGTAGCGAACCGAGCCCGTGAGGTTCTGCTACTGGAGTAAAGACGGGGCCCCAGCCCCGACGCCTTTCAGGGTCGGGGAGTCGACCGAAGCGTCGGCTTTCGATCCTCGGGGGCGGCTCCCGTTACAGTTACTAGTTATTCAGTTATTAGTTATCAGCCCCGACGTTCCGACCAAGGTCGTCGGAAGTCGGGGTCCCGACCAACGTCGGGGTTAGAAGTTAAAAAGTATGTGGTACACCATCGGCGGTATTGCACTCCTCATCGTCCTCATCTCGATTAGGCAAGTTAACCAATATGAGAAAGGTTTGAAGTTTCTCTTCGGGAAGTATTATAGAAAAATGGAGCCCGGTTGGCGTTTGGTGTGGCCCATCATTCAAGGGTACGAAAAGGTAGATATGCGCACCAAGGCGGTGGATGTTCCCGACCAGAACGCGATCACACGCGATAACGTCTCGGTAACGGTGAACGCGGTTATCTATTATAAAGTTGTTTCCGCTGAAAAGGCAATTCTGGAAATCGAAGACTTTCGTTATGCCATGTCACAGTACGCGCAAACAACGATGCGAAACGTTGTCGGTGAAGTCACACTTGACGAGCTTCTTGGCGGGCGGGATAAGATTGCGGACCGCATCCGGGATATTGTAGAAAAGACGGCCGATTCATGGGGACTTTCAGTCTTAAATGTCGAACTTAAAGATATCAAACTTCCTGAAGTGATGGAACGCACGATC
>MHRI01000003.1:3902-50383 GCA_001820935.1 Candidatus Taylorbacteria bacterium RIFCSPHIGHO2_01_FULL_51_15
CTCGAAAAATATGGCTGAGGCGGCACGAACACTCTCCGAAGTTCCGGGTGCGCTACATCTCCGCACCCTTCAGTCCATAAACGACATCTCGTCCGACCAGTCCAATACCATCGTCTTTACCGTTCCTCTCGAAATCATGCAGGCGTTCACGGGATTCCTGAAGAAGAAAGAGTAACGATTTTGGTTTCTCCTTTCCGCCTCCGTCAGTTGACGGATGGGGATAAAGGAGGTGGTGAGTTTGCTCGCCCGCGCAAGTTTTGCCCCGCAAAATTTCTTCGGGCAAGGCCGGAGGATTTAAATCCCTCCTGCATAAGAATGCAGTGCTCCCTTTAGTAAAGGGAGAATCAAAGATTTGCTGATACTTTCACTATGTCTGACGAACGAGAAAAACGAATCGTTGAAATAGAAACGCTCATGGCGAGCGGCGATTTTTGGTTGGATAAAGACAAAGCACAGGAACTCGTCCGCGAATACAACGAGTTAAAGAAAGGGGGTGATGGTGAGAATTTTGATGGAGGCGACGCGATCATGACCATTTTCTCGGGCGCGGGCGGAGACGACGCGGAGGATTTTACGGGCATGCTCCTTACTATGTACCAAAAATACCTGGTGAATCATCGATTGGATATTTCGAACGTGAACGGCAGCGAGAATGATCATGGCGGTTGGCGGAACATAACCTTTGAGATATTAGGCAAGAATGCGTATGGTACACTGAAGAACGAGAGCGGCGTACATCGTTTGGTGCGCATTTCCCCGTTCAACGCGCAGAAGAAACGGCAGACATCTTTCTCCATGGTGGAGGTGATTCCGAAATTACTTCCCACGGACAAACATGTGGAGATTTCGGAGAGTGAACTTGAAGTTACGACCGCGCGCGCCGGCGGGCCCGGTGGCCAGAATGTCAATAAACGCGAGACCGCGGTACGTATCGTGCATACACCAACAGGTATTTCAGTGCATGTAACCTCCGAGCGCAATCAGGCACAGAATAAAGAAAAGGGGATGCAGATCATTAAGGGGAAACTATTCAAACTACGAGAAGAAGAACGACTTGCGAAAGAAAAGGGAATACAGGTCTCCAAGACGACCGCGAACGAATGGGGAAGTCAGATCCGTTCTTATGTACTCCATCCCTACAAGATGGTCAAAGATCATCGCACTGGTGTTGAAACTACGCAGACAGACAAGGTCTTGAATGGAGAACTCGATGAGTTTATCGAGGCGGAAAGAGGGCTTTAAGGCACGGGAATGGTACGGGAATTTGACATGAGGATCCTCTCATGTTATCATATTGACGGTGTCATAGCGTGTTTGTAAGCGACTCTTTGCGAGATTGCTGGCACACTGTGCGAACAACCGGTTGGTTTTCTGTTATGAAAAAGTTTCTTGCGGCCATTGGCGTGCTTACGGTTCTCTACTTTCTGTGGGTCGGAGTCAGTGATTACTCGCTGCGCGACGCCTGCGGAGGGTTAATGTGGTACACAGCACATCCCTCTCTCATTGGGGACACGTGCGCATTTCTCACCACGGTCTCGCCAGAAGAGATCTGGTCAGGGTGGGCATGTAGGATAGGTGACAAGGTCCTCTACATCTCTCACGATGTGCCGACCCTTGCCCTCGGCATTTTATGGGGCATATCGGCTCTTTGTGTGCTCATATGGGGCGCTCGATGCATAGCACGAGCGCGCCTTTTCTTTACAGGATTTGCTATACTTGGGAGACCTTTTTACATCCATGAAAAGAAATTCTCTTTGCCGGAATATACCGGTTTTAGCCCATTGTTGCTTCTTTCTCTTTGTTTTTAGTGTCGCGCCTATCACACACGCGGCTTCCGACGCTTTCTTGGGGAAGAATGTTCGTATTGAATTTTCTGCTTTGCCCGCTCCATGGGCCACTTTTGTTCCACTTCAGGCGGGGGAGAAACCAATTGATCCACTTCTCTGTCTGGATAAGGCGACTTTAGAGCGGAAATATGATAATGATCGTAATACATACCGTCTCGCCCTTGATAAGGAATCGGAAAAGGTGAGAAATAAGGTAGAGGTGACCGTTCTCTCGCGGCAGAAAGATGACTTGTATAACAGCATCGCGTACCTCGACCGATTTATTGAAGCGCTACGGACGACAAAGGCGAGTCTTGATACGGCCACGACCATGAGCGGACTTGAACTTATCGCAGTTCCGCTGGGCGGTGATATTGCAAAAAAGTATGAAAAACCAAGAACTATTCAAATTAGATGCGTAGAACATAGGAAAAACGATTCACGCACCCCCGAGGTGCCTCTTGGAGTTGGGGACGTTGTCACCGAAAAGACTATATATGAGTCAGTTACGGATCAGCAGAAGAAGGAAATAGCCGTTATCAAAAAGACACTTGCCAGTCTTGCGGGAAACATGGAGAAGAAAATCGCTGATGGCAACATTAACTTACTTTTTGAGTTGCCGGGACTCGTGAAGTCTGCCTTTTCGTTGTTTGGGACTATCGATAAGATCAAAGAGAACATGGTCCCAGTCACCAGGAAAGCTTTTCAGGAAAGACTTTCCGATCTGCCGCCAGATACAACCTCCTCCTTTCTTTTCACGAAGGTAGCTTCAGGAAAGAATGTCTTCCCGCCAGTGTCTTCGTGGCCAGACTGGGCAGGGAGTCTCATGCCTGATAGTCGGGTAAAAGATAAAAATGATCTTCAAGAAGGAACACTCACGTTAGGCGAGGTGTCGCTTAAACTTGCCATGATTCCTGATAAGCAAACATTAGCTGAAACACGTCTCGAGCTCGCCACGAAAATTCTTGGACTTGAAAGGCAAAGAAAGGAGTACGAATTAAAGCGCAAGGAAATTTGTAAGAAAATTAATACACTACTCGACACGCTTGCATTGGAGAAGGCGATATATGGTTGCCCTGATTTGATCCCCGTCAGTCTAGGCGGTGTCACTGGGTATACGAACACCATTGGAGAAACGGTGACGATAAAGGGAAACGGGTTTTCGCCGCAGGGTAATAGCATTTCCTTTGTGAGCGGGGACGGTGTCGCCCTCGGTTCACTGCGCGATCTCTCTTCCGATGGTGAATCCCTCTCTCTGGTTATCCCCTCGGAGATTTTTGAGAAGGGGTCTGTCTCTTTTTATATTTCGGTCAAAAATGCCTCCGGCATCGAAAGCACTCCTCTATGGATTAGGCCCCCTACTATACAAAGGAGATCCGATTCCTCACCTTCAGAGACATTGTTTAGCCCCAATCAAAGATATTGCGGAGAAACGGCGACGGATAAACGGATTTTTACGGGAGTGGCTCATGACCAAAGCGGAGCGCCGAAGATTGAGGTTCTAGTTGACCCTGAATTTGAAAGAGACACTCTACGGGGGGAGCGGAAAATTACGGGCGATATTCCACTCACACCGGTCTATGATTTGGTTGTTCGAGTGACACCCACCATCAATGAATACTGCCTCCCCCAATGGGATGGGAATGATCAGAAAGTGAGTGGGGTGTTGCCACCAAGCGAGCTACCATTCGATGCTTTTTTGATGGTCGGCGTGAAGGAAGAAGCAATACTGCTCGGTAAGCTGTTGCGCGTCGATAAGAATCCCGTAACTCAAGAATGGCGTTATGAATGGAAGTTGAAAGGTTGGCAAAATGGAATAGTAGATGCCGCAAAAATGGAAAAACTAATTCTTTCCATTACAAACAACGAGCCTGTTTACTTGGGTGTACTTACGTATCAAGAGGTGAACGGAGAGCGCGAATTTAAATGGGAAAAATCAAGTGTGTCTTTTTCAGTATGTGCTCCCATGTGGGGGAGTGGACAACATAAAGTCGTGTTTGGCCGAATGGACAATACAGACTATAGTCTCCCCAAATTTATTCAGGATGCAGAATCAGTGCGAACCAGTGGATTTGAGAAGACGGACCCATTCAATCAATACAGGAGGTACTTTTCTCATCTTTTGGATTTGCATCTTTCGGATCCGATGCCGTTCAATAATTCATTAATTAAACTTGCCAACCCTGTTTCTGGCGGACCACGCTATAACTTAAGAAGACACAACGATACTTTTGCGAATCTTTCCGCTATCGGATCTTCCTGTGGAAATAGTAGTGTGACGGTGGCGCTCGGTAAGACACTCAATCCGGGCCAAGCGGCCATGAAAGGAAAAGCTTTATTTGTAAATAAGGAAGTAGAAAGGATATTAAAAGCCGAAAAGTATCATGGATCATTGCCAATCGTTGTCTTGCATGAATTTGGACACGCATTTGCCGGACTCAACGATGAATATGAGTATGGCGGGCCAGACAAGGAGATACCAATGCCATTTAGAAATTGTAGTACCGTCCCGCAAAGTGCTTGGACGTACAATAATGTGCGTTATGGAGACACGGTACACAAGGGGTGCTCGTATTCTTCTGTGTATCGAATTGGCACGGGAGCCAACAAGACGGCGGTGCCTATCTATCGGCCTTCCGACAAAAGCATGATGAAGGCAGCGCAAAGTGGCGAATTCCGATTCAATGTTGTTTCTTGCGGATATATTATTGAGGCAATTAAGGGCGGAAAGGCGCAAGATTATTGGCAGGAGTGTATGGGATACGATACGGTCAAACCGACGGGTGTTGGGGCGTTAAGATATATTTTTAGTCCGCTTCTTTCATTGTTTGATAGAGATTCATCAGGATTGACAGCCCAAGTGGGAGGAGCGAATGATACTGATACGACAAATGAAAACGACTATCTAATTATAGAAAGTTTTGACCCGAATGATCCATGGGGCCAGATTATCGAAATCGTGCCGGATTCAGAGGCTCCACCGATGGATCCTCCCGAGCAGGAGGTGTCTTTTTGGCAAAGATTTCTAGACTTTTTCTTCCCTAGCAAAGTACCTGTTTCCGTCACTTCTATAACGGGCTACACTGGCATCGCGGGCCAGACTGTTACTATAAAGGGCACTGGGTTTAGCGAAACAGGAAACACCCTTTCAGTCACTTCAACAGATAACATTTATTTCTCATCTGTTAAAGCAGATTCTTCCGATGGTACCACGTTAACATTCAAAGTACCGCAAGCGCTTATTGACGATGGATACCTTTCATTTTTTGTTTCCGTGAAAAATGTGACTGGTGTAGAGTCAACTCCCTACTTCCTACGCCCGCCAACGACGCAGCAGCGAAGAGACTCGTCTCCTGCAGGTACTAATCTCGGACCCAACCAGAGATATTGCGTGGCTGATACCACCGATACCCGGGTTATTACGGGTGTTCAGGAGCATCTTGACGGATCGCCCAAGATAAAAGTTGTGATTGGGCAGAAATCTGGGAACAATCTTTTGTGCGGTGGAACGAGTTCGGTGTATGATTTGACTCTCCGTGTGACGCCTATAATCAACGATTACTGTCTTCCGCATTGGGATGAAAATGACCAAAAAATCTCGCCAGCGGCTCTTCCTCCGGAGGATTTGCCTTTTCCTGGGCATATCGTCATAGGGGAGTCGCTTGAGTTACAAAATGTTCTAGTAGGTCCGGGAGTCCTTAAACGGACAGAAAAGGATGAAAACGGCAATTGGGTATATGAATGGAAGATTGAAAAGTGGCCAGAGGAGGCAATGTCTGCCGACAAGTTGAAAAAACTTTTTGAAGCTCTCGGTAGAAATGAACCGATTAATGCTTTATTTGAAATTCCACAACCTGAAGGAAGCCGTGAGAAAGTTACCGCCTCTATTCCTTTTGATACCAAAGTCCCTCCCGCGCTTGGATTGTATCGAGAGAAACTTTCCCGATTGCAAAATAGTATCGCGGCGGCGCTCGCGGTGTTTAAACAGAAACAAGACGCGTGGCGTCGAACGCCGAAAAAAGCAGGCGAGATGTCGGTAGGGAATCCCACTATCGATACCCCTCTCTACATTTTGCGGAAAATGGCCCTAGAAGTGGAAACGGATGGAAATGGGAGTCTGAAAGATCATGCAGGGTTGGTCAAATTCTTTTCACATTTAAAATCACTCCAGTCTTTTCGTGACGCAACTCTTTCTTCCATCTCCCAGTTTGCAGGGGAGCTTTTGGGCTTTTCCTATCTTTATCCGCCTTCTCCCGCAAAGCCTTTGCTTATATTTATACCGGGAGTCGGAGGCGAGCCCGGGTGGAGAGGTGCCACGGAACTTCTCAAGGGTCAGGCAGAAAAGTTCAATATTATCGGCTATACCTATAACCCCAACGATACACAATTGGCAGATAATCTTATCGCTTCATGGAGCCAGACAAGACTTAATACACATGAGACTGTTATTGCCACCATCTCGATGGGCAATACCATACTTCATTCCGCAATTTTGAAGCAAAACGCTCTTTTTTCCAATTCGCACATAGTGAGTGTGGCGTTACTCCCGGGTGGGTCAGCCAAATTTTTTGAATATCCTAATCCGCCGGAATTTTTCCTTTCAGTCGTCCTTCCCCATGGAAACAATATCGCCGCTTATGTGAATCCTAAAAATCAGGTACACACTGCGATCGCGCAGAATATGCGAAATATTAAAGATTCCACTGCAGGCATTTGCTATATAAACATTCAAAATGACGAGCACATTAATAAATCCAATACTCGCCCCGCGCTATCGCTCGCGTACGGAGATTGGAACGGCTATATCGCGAACCGCGACAAAGTTTTTTCGGGAATGAAAGGGAGCAGCATAGAGGTTTCCGCTCCGCAAAGATACAAAAATAATGATGGCACCACCAGCTATGCTCACCACATCAACGGATTTTACGTTCCCGAGCTCAAAACAATAATTGATTCTCTGTGGAGAAAAATCCGCGTGTTTAAACCCGTGCCCCAATCGTCCGCTCCAAGTCAACTTGCGGCGGTGGGTGCGGCTTTCGGTATCGAAACAAGCGGCGGAAGCGGCAGCTCAATCGAAACTCTCCAATCGCTTTTAGGGGATTCGACATTTGATGAGTGTGCATACCTGAAAGAGAGATTGGAAGACGGCATGATAATACAAGGGAAAGATTACAATGCAATTGCAGATACGGTGAGAGACTATTTAGAATTGATGGGAATCGCTTGTTCGTTTGAAACGCTTGAAAGCGGTGCAAAGCGCGATTTGCAGGAAATGGGTTTTGACCCGGATATCGGAGCTGTAGGGATCATGGAAAAAGACATCATTCCCACCATCACCTCCTTTACCGGTTACAGCGCGACTCCGGGCGAGATCGTGACAATACACGGGAGCGGGTTTTCGCTCCAAGGTAATACCGTGTTTCTGGATGATGGCGACAACCAGTATACGCTGTCCGCCGAGGTCAAGGACAGTAAGACACTCACGTTTCAAATACCGAGGGGTGCCATCCCACCCGAATACATTTCACTCAAGTCGTTCAATGTGAGCGTCACAAATGCGAGCGGGGGAGTTGCTTCCAAGTACCTTAGGGCCCCATCAACCACTCGACGCTCGGACGGCTCGCCGGCTACCTCCCTAGGCACGGGAGGAGACAGCCCTAGTGATACCTCTCAAAATGCGTCGTCGCTCTCCCTTCCAGGATTCTTGCAACGTCTAAGCGGCCTTTTGGATCGTTTTGTCCCGTTCATCATCGGACTCGCGGTCTTCGTCATCTTGTGGGGCATCTTCATCTATATCACCAAAGCCACTGATGAAGAAAAACGCGCGGAAGCGAAGCAGTTCATTATCTACGGCATTATCGGCGTCTTTGTCATGCTCTCCCTCTGGGGGTTTGTTAACTTGCTCCTGAATACCTTTGACATACGGCGGGAGATTGAGGAGGGTGATATTCCTAAAGTTCCAACGATAGAGTAGATTTTCCCCCTCATTCTCTGCTACAATAAGGAGGTGATTTCATTTGAAAAAGTTTCAAAAATCTATAGCGACAGTTCAGCGGCTCTTGATGAGGTTTCGCTTACCATCCGGACTAAAGAGTTCGTTTCCATTGTGGGCCACTCCGGAGCGGGGAAAACGACTTTGCTTAAAATGATTCTCGCGGAAGAACGTCCCACGAGTGGGAACATTCTCTTCGAATCAACCAACATTCACAAGCTGAAACGCCACAAGCTCCACGAGTATCGGCGGAAAATAGGAGCTATTTTTCAGGATTTTCGCCTGTTATCGGGGAAAACAGCCTTTGAAAACATCGCCTTTGCCATGGAGATGGCGGGGCGGAGCAACAAAGAGATTGCCGCCGACGTACCCTACGTGCTCGAAATGGTTGATTTGGGAAGCAAGATGTGGAACTTCCCACATGAGCTCTCGGGAGGCGAAAAACAACGAGTCGCGATCGCTCGGGCAATTGTGAATCAACCTGACCTCGTGATCGCCGATGAACCAACAGGCAGCCTTGATCCGATTAACACCTACGACATCGTGCAGATTTTGAAGAAGATAAATGATCTTGGTACCACGGTTATTCTGACTACGCACAATAAGGGGGTGATCGATTCTTTGGGGAAGCGGGTGATTACCATGGAAAAAGGGAAAGTGATACGCGATGATCCCACCGGCAAATACGTTTTATAAGAATAAAACGCATTTGCCGGAATATCGAATATCGAATTTCAAATCTCTAAAAACGAAAAAGCAAAAGAATTAAAATAAATTTTATGGTTATGTGCTAATCTTATTCCGTATTCCCTATGCTTTTCCATCTCATTCTTCATTCATACTTCATATTTCATACTTCATAATTCATTCTCTATGTGGACTTCAACTAAGCGCGTAATCAAGGCAGGTTTTATGAGTTTCTATCGAAACGGCTTTGTTTCGCTTGCCTCGGTACTCATCATGACCATCACGCTTTTCGTCATAGGAAGCGTCATCTTCCTTTCGGCGACACTGACCGCCTCTCTCGAAGAAATAAAGAGCAAAGTTGATGTGAACGTGTACTTTCTCACGAGCGCCTCTGAAGCAGAAGTGCTCGCGCTCGCGTCCTCGCTCCGCGTCCTTCCGGAAGTGCAGGAAGTGGAGTATATCTCGCGCGAACAGGCGCTCGAGAATTTCAAGAAACGACATGAAAACGACGAGCTCACCCTGCAGGCGCTTTCGGAACTTTCAGAAAACCCACTCGGCGCGGTACTCAATATTCGCGCTAAAGAACCTTCCGAATATGAGGGTATCGCCAACTTCTTGAAGCGAGACAGTGCCCTTTCCAGTACGCAAGAAAACATCATTGATGAGGTAAACTACTATGACAACAAAGCCTCGATCGATAAGCTCTCCGGCATCATGAACGCGGCGGAGCGCCTTGGATTTGGCTTCGCACTTCTCCTCGTCATCATCTCGATACTCATCGCGTTCAACACGATTCGCCTCGCGATCTATATCTCGCGAGACGAAATTGGGGTGATGCGCCTTGTCGGAGCGAGTAACACCTACATCCGCGGGCCCTTCGTGGTCTCGGGAGTGCTCTACGGTACCCTTGCCGCGCTCCTCACGCTTGCTCTCTTTTACCCGCTCACGTATTATCTGGGGGATGCGACGGAAGCGTTCTTCAGCGGACTGAACCTCTTTGCGTACTACCTGTCGCACTTTGGCGACTTCTTTCTTATTATCATAGGTTCCGGCATCATCCTTGGGGCTCTCTCAAGTTTCCTTGCCGTTCGTCGGTATCTAAATGTATAAAACACAAAGCACAATACCCAAAGACCAAACAAAATACAAAAATTCCAGATATACAAACAAAGAAGAAGGCCGGCATCATACGTTTTGAGTAACTTGTGTCTCTGTTTGGTTTTTGTGAGGTCTGTGGTTTGCAAGTCTTGCAGAACAGTATCTCGAATCTCGATCTTAGGATTTCGAATTTACAAAAATGGCACCTAAAAATAGAAAGTATATTTTTGTAGTTGGAGGCGTTATGTCGAGCGTCGGCAAAGGAGTCGCCGCCGCCTCAATCGGCACCATTCTGCAGGGCAAGGGATTCAAAGTCACGGCGATGAAAATAGACCCGTACGTCAATGTAGACGCGGGCACCATGAACCCCACCGAGCACGGCGAGGTTTTTGTGTTGAATGACGGGATGGAGTGCGATCAGGACATGGGTAATTATGAACGGTTCCTCGGCATCGATCTTACCCGAACAAATTACATGACTACGGGGAGCATCTATCTTCGAGTCATTCAAAAAGAGCGCAATTTGGAATACAAGGGAAGATGCGTGCACGTGGTGCCCGATATTCCGCTCGCGGCCATTGAACAAATCAAAAAGGCGGGAGAAGAGGCCGATGCCGATATCGTCATCATCGAAGTCGGGGGAACCGTGGGCGATTACCAAAATGTGTTATATCTCGAGGCGGTTCGATTCATGAAGTTCGCGGAGCCCGATGACACGCTTCTCGTGCTCGTAAGCTACATACCGGCGCTTGGCGTAGGGGGCAACGAGCTCAAAACCAAACCGACCCAGCACGCGGTTCGGTTTCTCAACGCCTCCGGGCTTCACCCCGACATGGTCCTTGCTCGTTCACCAGTTGCGATTGATGAAAAACGCAAGGAGAAACTTGAATACATGTGTGGGCTCGCGAAAGGGAGCATCATTTCTGCTCCGGATGTGGATTCCATTTACGACATCCCTCTCAATTTTGAGAAAGATGACCTCAGCGGTTTCATCCTAAAGAAGCTCCGTTTGGAGTCGTCAACGAAAGACTTAAAGGAGTGGAGAGCGCTCTCGGAGAAAAGACGCGCGACGACGGAAACGATAAGCATCGGCATTGTCGGCAAGTATTTTGATACCGGCAATTTCGTGCTCTCTGACGCGTACATTTCGGTCATCGAGGCCGTAAAGCATTCGGCTTATTTCATCGGGAGAAAACCGGTCATGACGTGGATCAACTCAAAAGATTTTGAGACGGGGGCGAAGGATGTCTCGATGCTCAAAGAGTTTGACGGTATCCTCGTACCGGGTGGATTCGGGGAGAGCGGGATTGAGGGTAAAATTAAGGCGATACAATTCGCGCGCGAAAATAAGATACCCTACTTCGGCCTCTGCTACGGTATGCAACTTGCGGTCATTGAATACGCACGACATGTTGCTAATCTCACTCTCGCAAATACCACAGAAATAAAACCGGACACAGCGCACCCGGTCATTGACATCATGCCGGAGCAGAAAAAACACATGGCGGAAGGAAAGTACGGTGCCACTATGCGTCTTGGAGCATATCCTGCACATCTTACAAAAGGAACCATCGCCGCAGAGGCGTATGGCAAGGAAGAAATCTCCGAGCGTCATCGACACCGCTTTGAAGTAAACCCGGAATATATCGAGAAACTTGAAAAGGCCGGCCTCGTCTTCTCCGGGCGTTCTCCGGACGGGGTACTCATGGAGATTGCTGAACTCCCGCGCGAAGTACACCCATTCTTTCTCGGTACGCAGTTCCACCCCGAGCTCCAAGCAAGACCGCTTGCGCCGCACCCGCTTTTCACCGCCTTCTTAAAGGCAGCCAGCGCACGTAAGAAAATCGGTGTATGACATTTCCGGTCCAGTATGCATACCTTGCACTAGGTCTCTTGTACTTGATTTTTTGGCTTATACTTTTTCTCTCCCGCCGTGATCTACGGCGGGAAATGCTCATTTCCAGTTTGCTTGCAGGTTTTTTGGCTATAATTTTGGAGCCGTTCTTCTTGAAGGATTATTGGACACCGGAGCTTATCAACGGCTGGAGCGTTGGCATTGAAGATTTCTTATATGGTTTTGCAATAGGGGGCATCGCCAATGTTCTGTACGAGGAATTCTTTAAGAAAAGGTTCATCCGTAAAAGATCGGAGAGGTACCATTGGCGCTTTCTCTTGATTCTCTATATCGTTTCCTTTTCCGTGTTGCTTCTTGGAAGGGAGTTCTGGGGTTTGAATACAATGTACGCCACACTCGGGGCACTGGGAGCCGCTTTTTTATCCATTATGTTGTTTCGCCCCGATCTTGCACGGGATGCCATCTGGAGCGGGATATTATTTACGATGATAACCGCACTGGTCTACATTCCTGTGATACTGTCGTTTCCAGATTTCATCACTTCTTTTTGGCACCTCAAGAATTTAAGCGGGATACTCCTTGGCGGAATACCTTTAGAAGAATTTCTCTGGGCGTTCATGTTCGGACTCGTTGCAGGACCGTTTTACGAAGCATGGGCCGGCCTTAAGCTTCGAAAAGTTCGTTATTCTAAACTATGACCATAAGTGTTGGAGTCGGATTTGCGTTTGTCGCGATGCTTTGCTGGGGCATTGGGGATTTTCTCATACAGAAATCCACGCGTAGAATTGGAGACTTCGAAACACTCTTTCTTATTACGTTTTTTGGTGCCGCACTCCTCCTCCCGTTCGTGTATCAAGACATTCCAGACCTTTTCGAGGCTGATGGAAAGAATAGTCTGCCGGTGCTTGTTGGAGGGTCCCTCATCCTCTTTCTTGCTGCCGTGCTTAACTTTGAGGCGCTTCGACGAGGTAAAATCTCAGTCGTGGAACCGATATGGTCCTTCGAAATTGTGGCGGCCTCACTCTTTGCATTTTTTGTACTTGGCGAGCGCCTAAGCGTTGAGGAAATTGCACTGGTAATTCTTCTTATGCTCGGTCTTTTTCTCGTCTCGTTTCGTGGCAAAATCCTCTCACACCGCCACTTTCTTGAACGAGGCGTCTCACTCGCTTTTTTAGGGGCTGTTGCTATGGGTATCGCGAACTTCTTTGTCGGCTGGGGAGCGAGGCTCACCGACGCCCTCGTAGTTAACTTTGTCTTCAACGTCGTCATCGCGATACTTTCTGGCGTCTATCTCCTCGTTCACGGCCGATTATTTCAATCATTTCGCGATCTTATGCGCTATCGAGTGTCGGTCATCCCCATGATCATCACCGATAATGCGGCGTGGATCGCGTACGCGTTTGCGATGAGTCTTATCCCTATAGGCATCGCAACGGCTCTCTCCGAAAGCTACATTATCATCGCAGTTATTCTCGGGTTTGCGCTCGGTCGGGAGAAACTCGGGCTCCATCAAAAAGTGGGACTCATAGTTGCTTTGATTACCGCGATTACCCTTGCTACTATTAGCGCGTGATAGACATCTTTGATGCTAAAACAATCTGGACCATTGCGCACCTTTTAGGTGTCGCGATCGGAGCCGGCGGGGCATATCTTGGCGATGTGCTCTTTTTGTCCTCGGTGCGGGATGGCGTGATTTCACACACCGAGTTTTCATTTCTGAAACGCACAGGACTTTTTGTCTGGCTGGGAGTTGGTATCCTCACTCTAAGCGGCGCGGGATTATTCTTCCTCGATCCATCGTACTATCTTGGTTCCTCGAAATTTCTCGCAAAGGTATCGATTGTCGTCGTCATTGTGATTAATGGAGTAGTATTTCACCTTGTTCATTTTAAGATGTTACAGCGGCTCATTGGCATAGAGCTCAAGACCTCGCAAGAATTTCGGCGTACAAGCGCGACCCTCTTTGCAAGCGGAGCTGTTTCGGTTATTTCTTGGACGAGCGCGCTCATACTCGGCTCACTCCGGTCGCTCCCGTTTTCCGTTTCGGAGATTCTTAGCGTGTATGGTATTCTAATCGGGATCGGTATCGTCATGGCGATGCTGTTTCGCAAGAGATTTTTATCCCGCTAACTCACTTTCGTGACCCTCCAAAGCATCGCAGAGCAATTAGTCGCCAAAGGAAAGGGCATTCTCGCCGCGGATGAGAGTGATTCGACGTGTGCCAAACGCTTTGACGCGTACGACATCGAGAAAACACCGGAAATGCGGCGCACCTGGCGTGAGCTCCTTTTCACCACTCCCGGCATCGAGAAAGGACTCTCCGGAGTCATCCTTTACGACGAAACTATCAGGCAGAAGACGAGCACTGGAGTTCCATTCGCGACATTCCTCACGAGCCGCGGCATCCTCCCTGGCATCAAGGTGGATCAAAAGACCGAGCCTCTTGCAGACTCGGAGGAGGAAGAGGTAACCAAAGGACTTCTTGGTCTCCAAGAACGGTTGCGCGAATACGTCGGCTTGGGCGCGACCTTTACCAAATGGCGGGCCGTCATCCGGATTGGAGACGGACTCCCAACAAGCGCGTGTCTTCAAGAAAATGCCGTTCGTCTCGCAAAGTACGCGAAGGAGAGCCAGGCGGCGGGACTTGTGCCCATCATCGAGCCAGAAGTACTTCTCGACGGAGCGCATACACTGAAGCGCTCGGAGGAGGTCCTCACTGAAACACTTCTGGCCGTGTTTGCGGAAGTTGAAAAAGCGAACATCGATCTTTCCGGTCTTATTTTGAAATCCAGCATGGCGCTTCCCGGGAAAGATTCCGGCCTTTCAGCGAGTCCACAGGAAGTCGCTAAGGCGACTCTGCGGGCGTTTTCGAGCGCGGTGCCGAAGGCCACTCCAGGCATCGTGTTTCTCTCCGGCGGACAGACCCCAGAAGACGCGACACTTCGCCTGAATGAAATAGTGAAGGAAGCGAGGACACAGAATGCGCCGTGGCGCATCACGTTCTCATACTCACGCGCGTTACAAGACCCAGTACTCAAGGCGTGGGCAGGGAAGAAGGAGAATGTGAAGTCCGCGCAGGCGATCTTCGCGAAGCGGGTTGAAGACACATCCCGAGCGTCTGAAGGGAACTACGGTGAGTGAATTATGAATTAGGAATTATGAAGTAAGCGGAGGGAAAACAATTCGCACACTTTAGTGTTCAAGTTGCGCATGTCATGGAATTTCTAGATATTGCTGTTGAGGCGGCCAAGAAGGGAGGAGCGATTCTCGACCGGTACTTCGAGACGTCGCTCTCTCGCGAGGTAAAAGCGGACAAGAGCTTTGTGACAAAAGCGGACACCGAGGCCGAGGCCGCGATTATTGCCGAAATAAAGAAATCGTTTCCCGACCATGGCATCTTGGGTGAAGAGAGCGGTGAAGAAAAGAGCAGTTCGCCCTTTACGTGGATTATTGACCCGCTCGATGGCACCGGGAATTTCGTCAACGGTATCCCGCTTTTTTCGGTCTCGATTGCTGTGCTTAAAAGCAGTGTACCTGTGGCCGCCGTCGTGTATAACCCGTCGAGCGATTCGCTCTACGCGGGAGCGAAGGGGAAGGGCGTGCTCTGGAATGGGAAGCGCGTGCGAGTTTCAGACGGAGATACGGAGCACGCGATGATCTCTTTTGGACCCGGGAAGGGAGAGAAGGAACGTCTGAATCGGCTCATCTCGTCCGCCGAGCTTTTTGTAAAATCAAAGCGCTATCTTGGCGCGTGCGCGCTCGAACTCGCATACGTCGCGCGCGGCGGCACTGAAGGATTCATTTGTCTTGGACTTAACAAGTGGGACTACGCCGCCGGCGTGCTTCTCGTTGAAGAGGCAGGGGGCAAGATTACGGATGTTGAGGGAAATCCGTGGGTATTCGGTTCGAGAGATTACTTCATCGCGTCGAACGGGAAAATTCACGACGCGCTTCTTAAGCTCATCAAGAAAGCCGCGTGAGTTGAGAAAAAGGGGCTTTTCAAGTATTCTCTATCTTAATGGCCTGGGATTTGTAACTTGAAGATGAACGCACGAATTCCAGGTCTTTTTAGCATTGCGGGGTCTGCTAACCGGTAGGCAACATGGCTCTGAACCATGGAATCTAGGTTCGATTCCTAGCCCCGCAGCTGGTATAAAATCTTTCTACTTTTAGTGGATTAGATTTTAACCATCCCGCACAGCAACCTGTGCGGGACAGATTTCAAGTATAAAAATTCAGCTCCCCGAGGCTTTGCGAGGGGCAACCTAAAACCAACGAGCGTCTTCGCGACTTTGGTTTTGGACGTCCCGAGTCCTTGCGAGGGGCAACCTAAAACCAACGAGCGTCTTCGCGACTTTGGTTTTGGACGTCCCGAGTCCTTGCGAGGGGCAAGAAGTGTAACGAGCGAAGCGACAGGGGGCAGTCTTTATGAAATATTTTGTCTACATCTTGAGATGCTCCGATACATCTCTCTATGCTGGTTGTACCAACAATCTCGGACGAAGAGTTAACGAGCACAATCATTCAAAACGGGGCGCACACTATACAAAAATCCGCAGGCCTGTAATTTTAAAATATTCTGAATCGTTTTCTACTCTGAAAAAGGCCCGTCGTCGCGAACACGAGATTAAAAGTTGGACACGACAAAAGAAACTCGACCTCATAGAGCTCGGTCTGCAGTGAGTTTTTCGCCTCCTCTCACACCACCGCCTTCGGCGGTGGCTCCATGCAAGACTCTATCATTGCATTCCAATCATTCACATTTAGCAATAGTATACGTTCGTACACTATTGCTAAACACCGGAAAAACCTGCACCACATGGAGTGGACACACTACGTCTTGATAGAAGACACCCTGCGCTCGCCGTGCAGGGAAGTCGGAGTCACTCTTTAATTCACTAGCCGCATGAACAGCCTACTTCCGCCTTTCCGCAGGCCTTGCATTTCGGCATGCAATGTTCGCCACCGCATGAATGTTCGTTATCGTGCTCTTCGGCTTCCGCGCCGCACACATCGCACTTATACCCTTCCGTATCTCCTTCGCATGTTTTACATGACATACGTATTTTTTTGTTTACTTTTTAATGAGACCTTTGTGTTAATCTTACGTTAGATAGTAATACCGCGCAAAGTGAGCGGGCATGTTATTTTTTTTAATATCTCTCATGAGTGAATCAAAACGTACATACCGCATGCGCTCCGAGGTCTGGCCATATCCCGGCATGGCAGGGTGGCGTTTCCTGACTCTCCCCAAGAAAGACGGTCAGGAAATCAGGCAAAAGTTTGGCAAACAGGCGAGGGGGTGGGGGTCGCTCCCCGTCAGCGTAACTATAGGAAACACCACTTGGAACACTTCAATCTTCCCTGATAAGAAATCAGGATCATACGTGCTCCCGCTTAAGGCCAAGATAAGGAAAGCCGAGGGTATATCTGACCACTCGCGCGTTACGTTTACTCTCACGCTACGGTAGCACCGCGCTCCGCATTAGGTAGATAAATCCTCCGACCTCGCCACTCCCACCACCCCGTCTCGGAGACTCGACACCCCTCCTCGGGCAGGAGGGGATGGCGGACCTCATTTAGCAAAGGAGGAATTAAGGCCCCTCTTCGGGGGTTTGGAGAGCTACTGGTGCGTATCTGGACATTGGATTGCCTCCGTGTTATACATGTACCCGGCTCGCTCTTTGTACAACCCAGTTAATCTGGCTAGTGTGTAGGGCGAGAAAACAACTGAAACTACAGACATACTGACACAAACATGAAGAAAACAATCAAGACGCGATTAATCGCATTTATCACACTACTCACACTGACGCTCGGCGTCTTCACTGATCCATTTCAAGCCATCGCCGCGCAAACGACGGTCCCCGGCCACTCGGGCTCGCGGACGGATAAAGACAACAACGGCATCTCTGACGCTGGGGTGTACGTGAACGGACACTACGAGTCGACGTTCGCGTATGACGCGAACGGTGATTATTACTGGGATCTTGGCGACGGCAGGGTGTTCAAGACAGTTCCGTCTATCGCCGACCTGGATCAGGACACACTCACGGTCTGCGAGTATGTAATCAACTACCGGGCGGATTTCGGCAACGATCCGTTCATGAATCAAGGGTGGATTCAGAATCATATCGTATGTCGGGGATACGACTACCCAAAGGGCGCGGTGTTCTACTACCTTATCGTGAGCGACACCGACCCGCGCTACACCGGCGACCCTGACTGGGCCATCTGGGGCAATTGGGAATACTTCGTGCTCGTCGTCAGTGGGGAAGGGAATCTCCCACGACTCCCGCAGTACTGACCCTAGGCCGCAATTGCTACGGACAACGCACCGCCAGCTCTCAAACGGGAGCTGGCGTTTTTTGCATCTAATCGAACTCGAAAATGGGAGCCCTCAACCTAGGTTAACGCCTAAGCGCTTGAAGGGAGGCGAGAATACCCTGCAGACTCTCGAGAATACTCGCGAGCTTTGAAGAAGTGTTGGAATCAAACGCACTCGCGGTGCCTCCATACAGGGAAGAGATTTCAGAATCCGACAGCGGGCGATTGTACACGCGCACTTCGTCAATTGCGCCGTGGAAAGCCTCACCTTGACTATCATTGCCGATGCTATTTGCCGTATAGCCGATCGCTTCGCTGTAGCGATTGGTCGCTTTGCCATCAATGTATAGTGTTGCAGTTCCGCCGTTTTTCACTACCGCTACATGGTGCCATGAATCAGTGCTGACAGGAGCAGAGTCATTGTTATTTGTGCCGAATCCGTAAAAGCGCACGACGCGAGTATCTCCCATGAAGTAGAGCCCGGCGCTCGCGTTCCCATTTACAAAGAGTCCCCCATAGGTATCGAGCGGAGAGACTGCGTTAATCCACATCGAAATGGTGTGGGTGTTGCCGAGTGTAATGTTAGGAAGAGAGATCGCATCGTCAACGCCGTCAAAGGAGAGGGCTTGGCCGATTTTGCCTGTCGTGGAGGTCGGGCCATTTTGAAGCACGCCGTGGTTTCCACTGCCCGAAGCGTCCGTCGCCGTGCCATCGTCAAATTTCCAATGTCCAACAAGTCCCACCGAGAGGGAACTCCCACTCGAAGATCCTGAGCTTGTCGAAGGACTCCCCCCAACCACAATCGAGACGCTGTCGGAAGCGTTCTCGCCATTATCTTTGTAGCAACGGACACCGAAGCTAAGCGTCGAGGGGAGCGTGTCGGCGGAGAGGGTTGCCTTAGTGGTTACCGTGGTAGACCACTTTCCCGAACTTCCCGCTCCGACCCAATAGAGACCGCTTTCGGTTTTTGCGTTTGCGCCAAAGGCCGTACAGTAGGTGGCATTTTGCGAAGTCCACGAGAAGGTGACGCTCGCGCCATTTGCCACAGATGCCGGCGCATCCGACCCGTCTATCTTGAAATCAACGGAAACGGGACCGGTTACAGGCACGGGGACCACATTGGTACTGCATGTGGCGGTCGCGGACCCTGCGGCGGAACTTGCCGTTACAGAGATGTTTTTGGAGCCCGTCGTGCTGTAGGAATTCCGCAGTGAGCTTGAGTGTCTGTAGGTGCCATCCGAGGACAATTTGCTAAAGCCCGTAGTCGTCACGGAATTTATGTCTGTCCCCGTCCAGAAATAGTTGAAGGACTCGCCGTTTCCAGAATGGCTTGCCGTCCAGAGAACTTCTTTACCAACTTGAGGATTCGCCTCGCTCGGTGAGCAGGAGACGGTGAGTTGTGCAGGAGGAACTAAGTTGAAATACCCGCTCCACGCTTCATCGCTTGACGAGAATGGACCAGTTTGATCGGGGAACATATGTGCTCTGAACTTGCCATTTACTATCCCTGTATTCACGTTTACATTGTAATACCCGAGGTACGATTCATAATTACGCGCTATCGGAAGGACGGTTCCATCTGATTTTACGAGTTCAATGACCAATTTTCTTGATAGGTCCCAACCTTCCGCCTTCCATTGAAATTTGATCACTCCATACTTACCGCTAATCACATCTCCCTCGAGTGGCGAGAGGACGGTGAGAGAGGATGCTGATCCCGTAGAACCTGAAATGCTTACCGTCGGACCTTTTTCTGCGGTAAGAATGTAAGGTGAAATCCGAGTGCCTGAAGCGACACCAAAGACATTACTTTGTGAGGAAGAAAGTAAGGAAAGACCCCATTGATACGAATTTCCTTGAGGGGCGCCGGCACGCACGTCGCATTTAAGCAGAATATTATCAACAGTTCCACCCTTCATCAAAAACCCTCCGCCATCAAGAGTGAAGACATACTGTGTACTTAGTGCGCCGCTTGGGTTCACTGTGTTAGAGCCCGTTGTCAAACGTATTCCGCTCTTCTCTGAATACAGCGCACAGTTGCTTAGATCGGTTGCCCGAGCTCCTGTGGTATCCGTGTAATAGAGAGGAAAGGAGAGATTCACCATACGAGCATCTTCGCTTATTTGAGTTGCATCAAACTGATACTTCGTAAACAGTAATTGACTTACACCATCAGGAGTCTTGGACGAACCCGTCGCATTCAGTATTCCTATCATCAGCTTTCCTGCTGTGTTCGGTTTGACGATGGTAAAATGAGAGTCGCTTGTATCGGATATTGAAGTCGTCCCATCCGAACCACGAATACTTATAGTGTAACGGCCAGGAGATAGTGTACTCGGGATATTCCACACATATGAACTAGTATTTATATTTTCAGCTATAATCCCTGTGGATTTAGTGTCCACATTTTCGTATGTGATGTGGAAGTTGGATACGCCAGCAGCTAACAATCGTATGGTATATGGTACACCAATTGTGAGCACTTCGTCCCCATTCGGGCTAGCGACAATAACTTCAATAATCTTCACATTTTGCACCTGGGTCGTAGTCACCCCTTTACAGTCAGAAACTGTTACTACTACTTTGTAAGTGCCAACTTCGGACCATGCATGACTCGCACTGAAATTCCAACCCGCACCTGTCTGATTGCACACTCTTGGAGTGGGGGCGAGAGCAGTGCCATCGCCCCAATCGACTGACCAAGCCAAGTCATCGTTGTCTGCATCTTTGGCAGTCCAGGAAAAATTAACAATCTTTTTCTTTGTTATACTTTCGGTATTGGTAACACTGGTTACAATCTCTGGTGGACGATTGGTGGTAGTATCCCACGGACGCGGCTGTGCGTTTTTAGCGGTGGAGCCGTAATACTTCACCGAAGCGGGCAGAGTGAATGTGCTATTCGAACCGGAATTTCTGCGGACGATGAAGTAAGGGGAAGTAAGGGTACTTGGGTCAACACTTGTGGCGAGGCCAATTTGCCGCCATTGTCCTTGCCAGCGATATAGTGTAGCGCTAGCAGAATCTAATCTATCGGGAGGATTGGAAGCAAAGAAGAAAAGCTCATCGAGACGAATGCCAGGGAATGCAGATTCCACAAAACCGTAGTCGCTTAAGTCTTTCAAGGTAATCGGTCCTTTGAAGTAGTGGTCGTTGCCGACAGTGATGGGGACGGTTTGAAGGTAAGGTCTCTCTGCTACATCCAAATAATAGAAGCGTTCAACCGTTGTCGAACCCGGATCTTCGAATTTGAGCACTCCGTTAACACCGGCTATTCCCGTACCTACATATACCCAGCTTGTCTGATCCGTTGAAGCGTAGATGTTAACGGATAGTTTCGGCTGGGTGGAAAAAGTAACGTTCCAATGACCGTTATCGAGTAGCGTCTTTGAAACAACATTTTGGGAAGGAATTATTCTCCTAACGGTAATCAACACTTTTGAAGTCGCGAATCTACCTTTGCCATCAGTAATAATATAGGTAAAACTATCATCACCTACATATCCAACTGGAGGGGTGTAGTTTATGTGCATGTCTGTTAATTGTATAGTTCCTCCCCTCTCACTTGAAGGACCAATAGAAGAGATACTGAGAGGAACTCCGCCATTTCTACTACTGGCCTGACTCTCGGGACCCACCACTTTCGCCACAAGAAGATTTGCAGTCTCGTACGTCCTCACTTCCATTGAAGTCGTGTCGCCGACTAAGGTTGAACCTCCCACATTCACACTCGCGCTGGTTTTGGCGGAGAGACCGCTTGCATCCATTACCGTAAAGACGGGCGTAAAGACACCCGAGCGGCTATAGGTGTGGGTGAAAGTGCTTGTTTGAACAAAAGAAGGTGAAATCGAGGAAGAACTTACTACGCCAGAAGACGCAGTGGAAACCTCATCACCCCACACGACTGAATACTTGAGTGAAGTGCCGTCGGGGTCATACGCTTTCACTGTCCAAGTTCCTGTCTGACCAACCTGCAAGGAAGTCGGCGCTTCAAGTCCGGAGATGACGGGAGTACCTGTTTGAGTTGCAGTGGATGTAATCTTAAAATACGAATCGCTTGAGTCGCAGATACCTGTACCCGACTGACAGACTTGCATGGTGTACGCGCCGTCTGGTGCAAGGCCATCAAAAAGGTTTGTAACCTTACCCACATGCCAGGAATACGACGACCCACTAACGCCTGTGGCAATGGGATAGGAAGTTTGCCGAACATTCGTTGTTGGATCATTGACACACGCAATTCCTATTTTGCACGGTGCAGGGTAGGGAGAAGAGTAAGGCGTGAGTGTTAGGTCATAGGATGGCGACGGAAAACCAGGCGTACAATTAACAGGAGAACTTCCTAAACAGGTGCGAAGTGGAGTATTATCTTCCCACTTAATCGTCTGTGTCGTTCCTTTTTGCCAAACTTCTCCACCATTTGGTGAGCTGACGATTATGGAAGAAGGAGGTGTCACCGGCGGTATCTCCCTTAAATCAATTGTCCTTCGATCATCGTTTACAGTGAGAGAAGCAACCTCCTCATCACGAAGCTCTCCAGAAGAAGAAACACTTCGAATCTTAAAGGTGTACTTCCCGGGGTTACTGTTCCAGAAGGGACCGATGCCATCTTCAAGAAACGGGTTTATTGAAATGCCACTTTCGGATACGAGATTGAGGAAGAAGATCTCCGGATCTCTTCCCCCCTCCTCTGGCGCCACAGAGACTTTTACGTCCTTTCCGTGAATTGATATGTTGGTCACAAATGGCTGCCTTTCTCCTCTTCTTGCGTCCAGGACATTTGTAATACGATAGCCGTTTGGATCGACAAACAGGTCAGCGGAGAAATACTCCGGTTGCCCACCCCCTTGCTCTCGCATCATAAACTTCACGACATACACACCAATGCTTAGATTTGGGAAATTGAATGTATCGAGGCGAACTGGCGTACCGTTTTTATACACAGCGAGAAAGAGTTCATTCGTAACCGTGCCGCTTGAATTCATCACGCGAAAGCGCGTGGCAGTGTTAGTGTCTATAAAATTGCTTAAATTGGAGTCGCATCCATACAAAGCATTTAGCTTTGCCAGTGTGGATTTACCGACAAACCCCGTACCGCGGGTGAGGCCAGCGGGGGTCAATATTTCAGAAGCATACCGTTCCTGAAAACCAACAACAGCCGCCGCGGTGGCTTCGCCGAAGTAGCCATCATATTCAGCCTTGAGAAATCCACCCAAGCTAAGCACATACTGAAGTGCTTTGACGTCAGTCCCCTCGTCGCCGACTCGCAAAGGCTCTGTAAAGTTGTGGCAGTAACGCGCTGGGCTCGTCGGACTTGTCGAAACACCCCCGGAAGAAGAACCTCCTGATGATCCTCCTCCACCCGAAGATCCGCTACTTGATGTGGAAGGAACCGAAGGGGTTCCTCCGTTCAGAGATATCTCCACATTTTGCGTGACCACCTCGTCGGCTCCAAATGAACGCAGGAGCGAGAGAATCGCCTGAATTTGATCGGAGGTCAGGCCGGCAGCTTGCGCGAAAGAGAAGGTTGGTGAAAAGACGAATGCAAACGAGAGAAGACCGACGACGGCGAGTTTGGCGAGATATTTCATTGAAATTAGCTAAAGTGTTAATAATATTACCTAGGACCACGCACACCCCTCCACTCGAAGACTCGTGTGCTCCCCTTATTAGGGGAGAATTAAGAAAAAAGTGCATAGGTTCTATTAGGGTTAAACGGCCACCATCACAGTACCACATGCTCGAGGGGGGGGGCAATCTACGGTGGGTGTATAATTACCCTTGTGTAGGACTTGCCTTTGTGAAGTGTCGTGGACTTGAGGCGGCTCATAGGACGAGGGTTTTAAGGGAACAACAACCCCCTGACCCCCCTTTAGTAAGAGAGAAACATCCCTCCTGCCGAAGACGGCAGTGCTCCCTTTGATAAGGGAGAAACAACCCCCCGCCGCTCCCACCCCTTCATTCATAATTCTTACTTCTTGATTCTTTGTAGTGACTGCCGGGTCGTCCAACTGGACAGGGCACCGCGGAACTGAACCGCGGGATCTAGGTTCAACTCCTAGCCCGGCGAAACAAATGAAAAATGAAATCGCAGTTTTAGGCGGAGGTTCCCCGAAGCAAAGCCGAAGACGGCTTGCCACGGGGCATGGCTTCTTCCAAAAACAGTCCAGGTATTTTTGATTCCAATTTTATGGGTAGTGAGAAAAAAGATATGAGCGAAGTAGTTGTGTTTGGTGGGGGCTGTTTTTGGTGCACCGAAGCCATATTTATAATGCTTCGAGGTGTTTCTCTCGTACTGCCCGGCTATGCCGGAGGCAAGGTAGAGAATCCCACGTACGAGCAGGTCTCAAGCGGCAGGACGGGACACGCGGAGGTCATTAAGATTGAATTCGATCCCCACCAAATTACGTTCCGGGACCTCCTCACGGTATTTTTCGCCTCGCATGATCCGACAACTCTCAATCGACAAGGAAATGATGTGGGCACACAGTACCGCTCGGTCATTTTCTACACCACTCCTCGGCAGAGGGAAGAAGCCGAGAAGTTTATCAAAGAGCTGAATGCGTCGACTAAGCAGGGTAAACCGATTGTTACGGAGCTCACGCCGTTACAGAAATTTTTCGAAGCTGAAAACTATCACAAAGATTATTTCAGTACGCACCCCGGGAACCCTTACTGCGAGCTTGTGATCAATCCTAAACTCGAAAAAGTCCAGCAGAGGTTCGCCGGACTTTTGAAGACACACTCGGTATAGGCGTAATTATGCACACCTCCCGCCGCTCCCACCACCCCGTCTCGGAGACTCGACACCCCTCCTCGGGCAGGAGGGGATGGCGAGCCTCCCCCTATTAAAAGGGAGATAAATCCTCCGACCTCGCCGACTCGGCCACCTCCTTTAAGAAAGGAGGAATTAAGACCATTCCTTTGGGGCGTGGAGAGTTACAAACGTCTCGCTCGGGCGGCTTTCATATAGTATGATGATCCCTAATGGCCCTTAGAGCCGTTTCTGAAAAATATCTCGCGGAGTTCGTCTATGGGGCGATTGACGGCACCGTAACCACCTTCGCGATTGTCTCGGGAGTTGTCGGTGCCAGCCTCTCTCCCTCGATCGTGCTTGTGCTCGGTCTTGCCAACGTGCTCGCTGACGGATTTTCCATGGCTTCTTCGAATTTCTTGGCGGAGCGTTCGGAGCAGGCCCTTCAGCACGGCCTTCCCGCATCTCCTTTCGAACACAAAGCGCCGCGGAAGACAGCTTTGATCACGTTTCTCTCATTCGTTTCGGTGGGATTCATCCCGCTCCTTCCGTTCGGGCTCGCCTTTTTTCTTCCCGCCATCGTGCCGATTCAATTCGGACTTTCGATCGTACTCACGGCCTTTGCTTTCATCGGCATCGGTGCGGTGCGCGGTATCGTGACGCGGCACGAGCCGGTGCGAAGCGCGCTCGAGACGCTTCTTATCGGAGGGTGCGCCGCGCTCATCTCCTACCTCGTCGGTTACTTTCTCCGAGGTCTTGTGGGGGGCGTATCGTCATGAAGAAATTTTCTATAGCGTTTGCTCTCTTTCTCGGTTTTCCCGCATTCGTTTTTGCCGCATCTCTCTCCATAACTCCGGAGCGGCCTCTCCAAGGGGAGCCGGTGATGATGGTGGTGGAGGGCGCGGGTATTCCTGATATTTGGAGCGCTACTTTTTCTCTGAAACCCGTGAGCTTCTTCCTCTATCGCGGCAAACCAACCGCGCTCGTCGCGGTTGATCTCGGCGCTCGGGTAGGGGAGTATGAAGCCAAACTACGCCTCAAAAGCGGCGAGACGCTTAGAAAAAAGATCACCGTGTTTCGTCGAGAAAAAATCACCGCTCCGCTTGGCATTCCGCAAAAACTTGGAGGAAACACAAAACCGGCGCAGGACAATCTCGTCACCCTTCTCTCGAAGGAGAATATGTTGCTTGCGAAGGCGAAAACAACGTCGCTTCCTTGGTGGGGAACTCCTTTCACGTTTCCACTCGCGAAAACAGATGTGGTTGACTCATATGGCTACACTCGTCACACAGGTTCCTATTCCATTCCGCACAAAGGAGTGGATTTTCGCGCGGAGAGCGGCACTGACGTTACCGCGATAAACGCCGGGGTGGTGCGTCTCGCGCGGGAATTCGTCGTGTACGGAAAAACCGTCGTCATTGATCATGGAGGAGGTGTGTCGAGTCTTTCCCTGCACCTCTCAAAGATTCTGGTACGGGAGAGAGAGAGGGTAGCGCAAGGACAAACGATTGGGCTCTCCGGAGAGAGCGGCTACGCGCTCGGCCCGCATCTGCATCTTTCTGTGCGCGTCGGAGGCATCTCGATTGACCCCATGAAATTCTTCGAGCTTTTCGACTAATCATCTATTTTCTAATTCGCGCGCCGTGCCCTTCCGTAGCTTTACGCGAAGGGGGGAATAAGCACATAGACATAAAAAACCCGCCGTCCTGCGGAGGACGGCGGCGATGTGATCGAAATTCTCGGAAGCCCTCAAGACGCCGGGACTTTCTTGTATTCGTTGATGATGTGCACAGTGGATTTCCCCGTCGCCCTCTCGATGTACTTCACCGCAAGGGCGACACGGTTTTCTGCATTGAGGTGCTGCCAATAGAACGTAGCATTCGATCCGCCCCAGTCGCACGGTATGCGTACTTCGCGCGGTTCGCCACGAAAGGCAGGGAGCGGCTTCCCATCGCCCATGTATGTGTGCACCAAGACCCCAAAACCGGGCTCAATGTGTGGGTACTCGAAGAACAGTCGTTCACACGCGTCACTCCCCCTCGCTTTTCGCAAAACGCCGATGATCGCAAGCGGTTTTTCAAGCCCTAGCCACGCGCCAGTGATTCTCGGAGTGAAATTTGGCGCGTCGGGTTCGTACTTCCACGGCTCCTTAAGGATATCGGAGAAGCTATCTCCGCGCCACAACTGCGTACTCACAGTGCAAGTCTGTCGGCCGTTACTGACCACAAAGTTTTCTTCCTTTTCGAGCATGGCGTCATAAATGGTCAAATACGGATTCCCGGACTCTTTCGACGCATCAGCTGGCTCTGTAGAAAGTTTCCCACTTCCCGGGGAGATAAGCACTCGATTTCTACTCGGCGCGCTCCTTCCCATAAGCCAGTAAATCTGCACGAGATTCTTCCCGTCCGGCGTTACGCCGAGCACGAATCCTCTTCCAGGGTATGAGGTATTTCGAAGCACGGATAGATTCTGTTCCGCAAGTTCTGCAAGTGGCATCATAGATTCAAGAGGTCTGGTGTTTTTGTGTACGAGTGGTTTCGTACTCTGCCGACCATACTCCTCCTCGAGGTGGGTTTTGTCAAATAAAATAGAGACTATAATGATGGTATGAAAACGGTACTTGTCGGCGTGCTGAAATCGCGGGCTGATCTTACCATCCTCCTCAAAGAAAAATGGTATCGGATTCCACTCCGGTTTTTGCCGAAGCGACTCTTTACGCACATCGCGTTTTATCAGCCGCTCTCGCTCGGGAGGAAGGGAAAGCGGATCGAATACTACGCCCGCGTCGCAAAGAGAGAAATAAAAAAGCGCATCGAACTTCTTCCAAGAGAGTCTCTGCACCTTCGCGCCTACCACGACTATCTCAAATGTTCGTTTCGAAAAGTGGAAAAGCTCGAAAGGCCGATTCGCAATACCATCCCGCGCCGCGTCTCTTTCGGCTTTACCGACCTTAAGACGCTTCGATCCGCGAAGGACATCTTAGAGCTCTACCACGTCGCGCCGACCGAACAAATTATCGAACAGGAATTACAACGTCGGAATATCTCGGTAACTTCGCAGTATCGGCTCTCTCTTAATTCCTCCTTTCCTAAAGGAGGTGGCGAATCTTCGAGCCGGAGGATTTTCCGCCTTGACCTGGCTGTTTTCTGCAAAAACGGCAACCTCGCCATCGAGTGCGACAACCGCAAAGCCCATGCGTCGAAGCGCCAGAAGCTCTGGGATACGCAAAAAGATACTGCGCTCAAAAGAAGCGGTTGGCGGGTCATTCGTCTTACCGAAAGAGATATTCTCGAGGATCTTGATACCTGTATCTCCCGTATTCGCACGCACATCAGATCCTTCGGTGGCACCTCTTGATAGCCACTCTCTTTCTTTTCGTTTGCTTATCTATGTTCTAATTCGCGCGAATAAGCAAATAGACGCAGTGGGCACATTTGTGAGGTTTTTGCATGTCGTTACACATAATTTCATCTCCGTATTATACTCTTTCGTATGACCCAGGAAGAAGCCCTGAACATCCTTAAAACCGGAGCCAATGTATTTTTAACGGGGGAGCCGGGAAGCGGCAAGACGCATACTGTGAATACGTACGTCTCCTACCTCCACTCCTGCGGCGTGGAGCCTTCAATCACTGCCTCGACGGGTATTGCCTCGACACATATCGGTGGGATGACCATCCACTCCTGGTGCGGCCTCGGCGTACGTTCGCAGCTCTCACCTTATGACCTCGATACGATCGCAGGGAGCCGCAAAGTGATGGAGCGGATTGGGAATGCACGCGTACTCATCATTGATGAAGTCTCGATGCTTTCGGCCACGATACTCGCGATGACCGACGCCGTGTGCCGCGAGGTGCGTAAGGGACTCCCTCGCGGAGAAGATCCGTTTGGTGGACTCCAAGTCATCTTTGTCGGTGATTTTTTTCAGCTTCCGCCGATACATCATCACGATGCAGACGCAAGTCAGCGCAAATTTACCCCGCGGGCGAAGCCCTCTACGGAGTTCGCCTTTACCGCTTCTTCGTGGCGGAAGGCGAATCCACTTGTCTGCTATCTTTCAGAACAGCATCGGCAGGAGGATGAAGCATTTCTTGAATTTTTAGGTGCTATCCGTCGCGGCAACGTGGCTGAGCGACACAAGGCACTGCTTCGCACGCGCTACCACAAAATTCCTGAGGCCGGAGTCACGGAGCTCTATTCGCACAACGCAAACGTGGACCATGTTAACACGCTGGAACTCTCTAAGCTTCCAGGTCAGCCTAAGGCGTTTGTAATGACGGGTCACGGCGGAGATTCACTTGTGGTGTCACTGAAGCGAGGGTGCCTTTCTCCTGAAGTCCTCTCACTCAAAGTGGGTGCGCGGGTCATGTTTACGAAAAATGATGTCTCGGGGCGGTTCGTGAATGGCACGACAGGATTTATCACGGAATTTTCCAAGGACACCCCAGGATCGGAGGGAGACTTAGTACGGGACGCAGCGGGTTACCCTATAGTCAAAACGGACAGTGGACAGAGGATCCTCGCCGAGCCGCTCGAATGGCACATACAGGACGGAGGGCGGATTCTCGCGCGCATCACTCAAATTCCGCTTCGGCTCGCGTGGGCGATCACGGTGCACAAGAGTCAGGGAATGTCGCTTGACGCCGCGCACATGGATCTCTCATCCGCGTTCGAGTACGGTCAAGGATACGTCGCCCTCTCGCGGGTCCGAACTCTGAAGGGACTCTCTCTTGCGGGTCTTAATGCCCGCGCGCTCGAGGTGCACCCGGAAATCAAAGATAAAGACAGAGATTTTAGAGCCGAGTCGGAGATGGTGCGCGAAAAGTTTCGGGGGTTGGATACATCCGAACTTCGGCAGATGCACGGGAACTTTATCCGTGCGATTGGCGGCAAGGTCGGATCGGGTCGCGCCTCCCATCGAAGAAAGGAAAAGACTGACACGCTCGAAGTGACGAAGACACTTATCCTCGAGAAACGATCATTACACTCTGTCGCTAAGGAGCGTGGCGTCACTTTGGGCACCATTGTGCGCCACCTCGAACAGCTAAAAGAGAAGGGACGCATTGTCCCGGAGCGCGACCTGATGCATCTTTCACCCGATCCCGATCGCCTCGCCCTCATGGAGAAAGCGTTCCGTACGCTCCTCTCGCGCATTTCGAGAGAGGGAGAGGGCGACCTTCGCGACGCCTCCGGTCTTATCAAACTCTCGCCCGTTCGCGCGCTTCTCGACGATTCCTTTTCGTTCGAGGAACTGCGCCTCGCCCGCCTTTTCCTGCCGGCGTTTTGAAATGAGTTCTTGATAATTTTTTTAGATTTTTACCTTTAATGGAAAAAACGATTACGCTCGAGAAGAAAACGGTACGCTATACGCTTTTGACAAGTAGGAGAGCGAAGCATTTGCGGCTTTCTATCGCGCGCGGAGGCATCTTTACGGTTACGACTCCGCTAAAGATACCGCAAGGCGTTGTTGAAGCCTTCATAGTGCGAAAATCGGCATGGGTGCTCCGCAATCTTTCGGAGTTCGGGAGATTGCGACGCCTCCGAAAAGTTCCCTCTCGGGGGAGGCGCGCTCTCTTACTTAGGGAGAGCACCCGAGCGCTCGTACATGAGCGGCTCGCGCGTTTCAATGCCTTCTATCAGTGTCGCTGGGGGCGCGTTTCGGTTCGCAATCAAAAGCGCCGGTGGGGAAGTTGTTCGCGAAAAGGTAATTTGAACTTTAACTATCGGATAGCGCTTCTGCCTTCGCACCTCGCCGATTACATCATCGTGCATGAACTCTGCCATTTACGGGAGCTCAATCATTCCTCGCGGTTCTGGGATCTCGTCGCGAAGACGTTGCCCAATCACCGCGATCTTAAAAGAGAGCTACGCGAATTTTGTGTCTAAGAGTGAACCTTGTAACTCTCCAACCTCTTATTCTCCCTTTCCTAAAGGGAGTGGCCGTAGGCCGAGGGATTTTTAAAATCCTCCGTCCTCGCGGACTCGGCCACCTCCTTTATCCGCCAGCTGGCGGAAAGGAGGAATTCAGACCATTCCTCGGGAGGTGTGGAGAGTTACCGAGCCTCGCTCATCCAAAAAAAAGACGCGAGGTCGCCTCGACCTCGCGTTTTCCCTGCTTCATCGGTTACGGACCGCCTTCTTTTGAAGCACGCCGCGGGATTTTCGCTCGCTGACTCCCTGCCGCGGCGCCTCCCGGCTGCGTTGGAGGGTAGGTGTCACGCGATCGCCATACGGAGTGATTCTGCGCCGATCGGAGCACGAGGCGATCCGCGGTTGCCAGTTTGAGCCTGTGGTATCGAGGAACAATAGGTGTATTCATCAGTGCCAGTGAATCATCCCGATAACCCGAAGTCAATATTTCGTCGTATTTACTACGAGGGACGGTAACAGTGGTACAATGAGGAGATGGGAATTCCCGTCAAAAAATTGAAGAGCGGATTTGCACTTCCGGAACTTGGTTTAGGCACCTGGGGGATGGGTGGACGTCACGAACCCGATAGCAGTAATGATGAGGCGGAAATCACGGCGATTAAAGCCGCGATCGACGCGGGACTGACTCACATTGATACGGCGGAAGTCTACGGCGTCGGACACTCCGAGGAGCTTATCGGCGAAGCGATCAAGGGAGTGAACCGTAGTAAACTCTTTCTCACATCAAAAGTGGCGAAGGAGAACCATACTTGCGACGGTATCTTGGAGTCCTGCAAAAAGAGTTTGAAACGCCTTGGCACCAGCTATCTCGATCTCTATCTTCTGCATCATTTCAGTTCGGAGTGTCCCTTGGATGAAGCGATACAGGCACTCGACATGCTTGTAGATCAGAAACTAGTGAGACACATCGGTGTGTCGAACTTTACCAAAGAACATCTGAAAGAGGCGCAAAAATACGCCAAGCACCAAATCGTCTGCAATCAGGTGTACTACAATCTTCAAGCCCGCGAGCCGGAGTCGAGCAGACTTCTCGAGTACTGCAAAAAGCACGACGTGCTGCTCGTCGCCTACCGGCCGGTGGAGAAGGGGAAACTTTTAGAGGAAGTTCCTCCTCTCATGGAAGAGATGTGCGTGAAATATCAAAAAACGCCCGCCCAGATCGCTATAAGTTGGCTCATCTCTCAAGAGAATGTGGTAACGCTGGTCAAGACGAGCAATCCTGCGCACCTTAAAGAAAATGTGGGCGCCACAGGTTGGTACATGACCAAGGGTGACGTGGAAATTTTGCGCCGCGAGTATCCGGGCCAGGCGGCAGTGCCGGAGCAGAATCGACTAGGATAAGAAAAGCCACTCTCGCGAGTGGCTCGTAGTCTTGTGGCTCATCAAGGCTTAGTTCCGTAGCGCTGGAGGTAACTTCACCTCATACGCTAAGCTGACATTCTTGAAGGACGCCGGAATGGGGAGCACTTCCCGTAAAGCCGATGTTGCTTTCACTGAACATGAAATGACGAAAATCTTCCCCCCGTCGGCGAATGCTCCAAGCCCGCTGTCTCCACCTCTGCTGTCGTACAGAAGTAGGGATGATCGAACTCCGCTGCTTTCTCGTACCTCGCCGAGGATTGGTATGTTCTCTCCGCTTACGACGGAGCGGAGCACGTTTCCCTCTGTATTCGGCCAAAATGTGGTTTTCTTATTTTGAATGAAGGAGCGGTTGCAGATGCCATGAATAAGGGCACTTTCTCCCGGAGTACACCAAACCACATCAATTGACAGGGATCCAAAGACGCGGAAGTCATCAACTCTTTCGATGGGGATCCATACTGCAGCTCTTTGCTGAAGCGGTTTGTAAAAGCCGCGTCCGCGTGTGATCGATGTGGGAAAAAGGTGCTCGCTTGTAATGATGCCTTTAACGCTCCCTCTCGCATCAAGGACGATCGTTCCCGTTCCCATTGTCTTTCGTTTCGACTGTTCGTCGACGAAGGCAACTGCCGCGGGCCGCAGGGTCATTGAGCCGTTCGTTTCGCGCACTTTACGCAGAATGTGCGGATACACCTCAAGATCAACTGCTCCCGTTTTCTTACTCGCAAGGCCTGAAATGACAAGGAGGAGCGTAGAAGCAAGGATACTTAGCGCAATAAGGAGCCTTACCCTCACCGGTAACTCACGGAGTAGATTTTTCATAGTTTCAAAGGATCGTTCGATCTTCTTTTTACCGTTAAAGTGACTTTCTGTCAATCCTCCGAACCTGAATTCGCATTCTAAAAGCAACAGGGTTTGCAGGCTAATCGCAGAATGGTTCCGCGGAGAGAGAGAAAAAAAGGCAAGGAAGAAAGTGATTTAGCATGTAAGCACGGCCGTGCTTACATGCTAAAAGCGATTTTCGGAAGTGTGTTCTCTGAAATTCGAAGACTCTCACGGCGCAGTCCCTAGGCCCCTTCGCGGGAGCAGTGGGACATGCTAAAGTCTATGAATGCTACTTGGCGGACACGTCTCCATAGCGGGTGGATACAAGGAAGCGCTCCCTCGCGCAAAGGCGCTGGGCGGAAACGCACTTCAGATGTTCTCGGGGAGCCCTCGCGGGTGGTATTTGCCGAAAGTAACCCCCGCGGAGGCAGAGGTGTATAAAAACATGGCACGGGAACTTGGCATCACGGCCTCGTATTTTCACGCTTCATACCTCATCAATCTTGCCGACGATGGGCCAAATGGGAAGCGATCGGTTGAAGCGCTCATCGCCGAACTTACTGTTGCCTCGGCGCTTGGAGTTCGGGGAAGTATTATTCATCTCGGGTCCTTCAAAGAAGGAAGAGAGAAGGAATATCGAATATCGAATATCGAATATCGAAAAAAGGCAGAAATAGGGAAACCTAAAATTCAAAACCTTTTTGAAGCAAAAGAAAAGACGGAAAATGAGAAGAACCAGCAGACATATACAAAGCATGAAAGATATCCCCTGCTTATTTCGAATATCAAAGCGGTGCTTAAGCGATCTCCGGAAGACGTATACTTCGTTATAGAAGGCATGGGGACGCGCAAGATCGGACGTTCACTTGAGGAAATCGCGAACATCGTGAAGGATGTGGGCGATACGAGGGTGCGCGTATGTCTCGATACCTGCCATTTGCACGCGGCTGGGTATGACCTCTCGACTTCTAAAAAACTTAACGATTTTCTGCATGAGTTTGATTCGCAGATCGGGCTTAAGCGGCTGGAGTGCTTCCACCTCAATGACAGCCGTGACGAATTTGGCTCTCTTCGAGATCGGCACGAAAACATCGGGGAAGGCAACGTGGGGAAACAGGTCTTCAAGCTTCTCCTCAACCATCCTAAACTCCGAGATCTTGCGTTCCTGCTCGAAGTTCCCGGTTTTGCCGATACGGGCCCAGACAAAGAAAATATGGATATCCTCAAGTCTCTTATCGCATAGTATACTTTTCGAATGGACACTATCACCGCGATACTCCTCGGCGTTGTCGAGGGCATCACCGAATTTTTGCCGGTCTCATCCACGGGACATCTTATTCTTGTCTCGGATCTTCTTGGTTTAGAGCATACGGAATTTTTGAAGAGCTTCGAAATAGCAATTCAGCTCGGAGCGATTTTGGCGGTGGTGCTCTTGTACTTTAGAAAACTCTTTTTCGAAAGGGGAGTTCTCGCGCGCGTAGTTACAGCCTTCGCGCCTACCGCGATACTCGGGGGAATCCTTTACCCGGTCATCAAAACGTATCTCATCGGAAACAGCGGTGTGGTACTCATTGCGTTATTCCTCGGAGGTGTGTTTCTCATTTTCTTTGAGCGTTGGTATAAGAAGAAAAATCCCCTTTCCACAAATGGAGAGGAGGGGCAGGAAGGGGCGAAATTGGACTTCCCCTCGCTCCAGCGCATCACCTTCCGGCAAGCGTTCATTATCGGCCTCTGCCAATCGGTCTCGATGATACCGGGCGTATCGCGCGCGGCGGCGACCATTATCGGCGGCCTCGCCCTCGGCCTTAGTCGGGAAGTCATCGTTGAATTTTCGTTTTTACTCGCGATACCCACGATGGCGGCGGCGACCGGATTTGACTTACTGCGGAGTGTGGAATCGTTTTCAGGGAATGACTGGTCTCTCCTCGCCGCAGGTTTTCTCGCCGCCTTTGCATCCGCTCTCCTCGCGGTGAGGTTCCTTGTTTCATTTATCAAACGCCACACCTTCATCTCTTTTGGTTTTTATCGGATATTTGCCGCGCTGATTTTCTTTCTTATCTTGTTTTAGGTATACTCCTTTGCATGAGAAAAATCTGCATAGTAGGCCTGTTCCTTCTCGCTCTCCCCAGTCTCAGTTTTGCCGCGACGAACTATGATCCACAGAGCGTCGGGGCGGGGAATCCCGAATTACACATCAAACCGGACGGCTCTGTGGTGCTAAGGAGCGCCCGTGTCGACCAGATAGCCGGCACGACGTTGTACCTCGGGATTGTGTGGGGAGCGGTACCGATGCGCTTTACGATGAAAACCGATAGCCGTACGACGCTCACTAAGCGCTTTGGTGGAAGCGCGTTGATCCCGCAGATACGGATTGGCGACTATATCGATGTCGAAGGTGAATTTTTCGTCGGCTCCGACTTTTTCGGGGTGAACGCGCTTCGCGTGAAGGACTGGTCGCTTCAGGAGGAAGCGGGAGCATTTTCCGGCGTCATTGCGGAAGTTCTTTCCGATGAGCGCTTTACACTCCTTACCCCTTCGAAACAGACTATCTCGGTCCGCCTCTCGACTACCTCCGCCGTCTCGATCAGCAAGGGAGCAGTCACTATTCCGTTTGGTCGTTTGCGAAAAGGCGATGCGATCCCCCTCATTTCTGGCGTCTATGACCACGCGCAAAACCGACTCACCGCCGATAAGATTCTGATCTATCAGGCAAAAAGCGAATTTACCCCTCGAAATTTCGAGGGAACATTAAAGCGTGTGGACGCTGGCGCCGCCCCCGAAGACACCTCTTCCGCCAAGCTGGTTGTGGCCGTCGGGGGAGTGGAGTATACGGTACTTGTTGGCCCCACGACCGAGGTACTTTCCAAGAACAGGAAAAAGGTGGTTCTCGGACGGTTTGTCGTCGGCGACACTATTCGATTTTATGGGGCCGTTAAAGAGGAAGACAAGATACTTCGCGATGAGCTCATCGTGGAAGCGAAGGTTATTCGGAATTTAAACCTCTAGATGCTATTGCTTCCCTCGCCCTTTCAGAGTACCTTTCTAGGTTAGGGCTTCACGAGTACATAAAAAAGGAGGGACGTCTCAACGGAAAAAGGGAGATGGCCTCTGGTCCACCTATCTTACATGTTCTCTGTGCATACGGAAACTGGAAGACTGGACCAGAGGTTTTTTATTGTCCCGTAACTCTCCGCACCCCTTATTCTCCCTTTCCTAAAGGGAGTGGGCGTAGGCCGAGGGATTTCTAAAATCCTCCGGCCTCGCTGACTCGGCCACCTCCTTTTAAAAAGGAGGAATGAGAAGCATTCTTCGGGAGGTGTGGAGAGTGACCGCGTGCCCTCTTGCGAGGGCTCGACAACTCATGGTCTAACCGATTTTTCCACCAACGCACACTCTTGCAAAGCATATTTGGGTGATAGAATAGGCACTACGAATTACGTATTTTTACGAATATACGAATCAATTGTCTTCGTTCGTATATTCATACTGATTCAGTGTTCGTAGTTCGTATTGCTATGGAAATTTATATCACAAAACGCGATGGCACTCGAGAACCGTTTAACGCGGATCGCATCAACCGTTCGATCGAGCGCGCGTGCCGCGGGCTTTCGGATCCCATCTCAATGGTGACACAGATCGCGACGGAGACGAAGCTCACGCTCTACGATGGCATCACCACCGAGGAAATGGACCAAGCAACCATCAATGCCGCGGTGCAGAACGTCAAAGAAGACATCGAATACGATAAAGTCGCTACCCGGCTTCTCCTCAAAACCGTATACCGGCGGGTGGTGGGCGATTTCGAGAATAGTGAGGAAACGCTTGATAAAATGCACCGGGACGGATTTCTTCGATACATCCGAGAAGGCGTTGCCGAAGGGCTCCTCGACGCGCGAATGAGCGAGAAATATGATCTCGAAAAGCTTCGTGACGCGATCGATATTGAGCGCGATGAATTGTTCCAGTATGCGGGACTCTCTTCCTTGCTCAACCGCTACGCGGTGAAGGATAAGGAACAAGAGCCGCGAGAAACGCCCCAATACTTTTTTATGCGCATCGCGATGGGCCTTGCGTACAACGAAAAACATCCGACCGAATGGGCGAAGAAATTTTACGATAAGATGTCGCGCCTCGAGTATATCGCCGGCGGCTCGACCAACATCCACGCCGGCACGCCTCGCCCCGCGCTTTCCAACTGTTTTCTTCTTGAGATTCATGACGACATCGAGCATATCGCGAAGTCAGTCGCGGACGTGATCAAGCTCTCCAAGGCATCCGGCGGCATCGGCGCTTCGATCACGAAACTTCGAGCCGCCGGTTCGCCTCTCTCTTCGAACAACACCACCTCGAGCGGTCCCACACCGTTCGCTAAGATCATCGACACCGCAATTCGCGCGGTACAGCGAGGGGGTAAGAAAAAAGGAGCGCTCTGCTTTTACATGGAAAACTGGCATTACGATTTTCCGGAGTTTCTCGATTGGAAACACAATGCCGGCGACGATTACCTTAGGATGCGTACCGCGAACACCGCCGTCTTTCTCTCTGATGAGTTTATGCGCCGCGTCGCGGGGGGAGCCGATTGGTACCTTTTCGATCCTAAGGAGACCCCGGACCTCAATGAACTCTACGGAGACCGCTTTGTTAAGCGGTATAACGAGTACGTCGGCATGGCGCAGGCGGGCAAGCTGCGGATTTTCCGAAAGGTTCCCGCCCGCGAGCAATTCCGCCAGATCCTCGTATCTTTGCAAACCACCTCACACCCTTGGCTTACCTGGAAGGACGCGATTAACCTGCGCGCTCTTAACAACAACACCGGCACGATCCACATGTCCAACCTCTGTACCGAGATCACTCTCCCGCAGGATAAAGATCACATCGCGGTCTGCAACCTCGCCTCGATTAACTTAGCGGCGCACGTGCATAACAAGGAGGTGCATTGGGGCAAGCTCGATTCGAGCGTCCGGTTCGCGGTGCGCCAACTCGATAACCTCATCGACATCAACGTGCTTCCCGTGAAGGAAGCCGAGAGTTCGGATAGGGAAAATCGCGCGATCGGACTCGGGGTCATGGGATTTACCGACACGCTGGAAAAACTCGGCATGGCCTATGACAGCGAGCACGCTGCCGATTTCGCGGACCGCATCTTCGAATTCATCAGCTACATGGCGATCGATGAAAGCGCGAATCTTGCAGAGGAGCGAGGCTCGTATTCACACTTCCAGGGGTCGGGCTGGTCGCGCGGCAAAGTGCCGCAGGATACCTTGGCCCGTCTCGAGCGCGACCGCGGAACCCCCCTTACGGTGATGAAGGAAAGTCGGCATCGTGGCCTCAACTGGGATGTGCTTCGCGAGAAAGTCAAAAAAGGCATGCGTAACGCGACTCTCATGGCAGTCGCGCCTAACGCCAACATCGGCCTTGTCGCGGGGACGACACCGGGGATTGATCCGCGCTTCGCGCAGGTATTTTCTCGCAACAAGATTTCCGGCAAATATCTCGACATCAACCACAACCTCGTACTTGATCTCAAGAACATGGGGCTTTGGGAGAAAGTGCGCGACGAAATTATCGAAGCGCAAGGAGACATCGAACATATCTCCGATATCCCCGAGCACATCAAAAGGATCTATAAAACGTCTTTCACGACCTCGCCATTCGCTTTTATCGAAGTCGCGGCTCGAGCGCAAAAGTGGGTTGACCAGGCGCTCTCGCGCAACATGTATCTTGAAACACGCGACATCGACGAGACGATGAAGATTTATCAAACCGCGTGGGAAAAGGGCGTTAAGACAACTTACTACCTGCACATGAAGCCGCGTCATACGGCCGAGCAATCGACCACGCACGTGAACAAAGCGCAAAAAATGGGCAAGCTCGGCTTCGCGGCGGCGTTTAGGAGAGCTCCCGTGCCAACCGCGTTCGGCGGTATCTCGAAGCTCCAGCCGCCTCTTCTTACTCCTCTTACTCCGACTCCCGCAAAAGCAGAGCCGGTCATGGTAAAAGCAGAGACCCCGTCTCCGATACAAAGCGTTCAAGTAGAGGTGAAGGAAACGGTTATGGCTTCGGTCAATGCCGAGGCTTCGAAACAAGCGGGTTTTGCGTCAGTATCGGATACTCCCTCGGTCAGAAAGCAAATTACCGTCGAAGAGGTCCTCGCAATGGGAGCAAACGCCGGTCCGGAGGATCCGCAAGATGGACTCATCTGCGACAGTTGCCAGTGAATCCGAGTCTGTAAAGTTAAAAGTTCTTAAAGTCATAACGCAAGAACTGAATGGTTGACTTTACAAACGTTATAAACCTTATAGACTTTACAGACTTCATATGGCTCTCATCGGCAAAGCACAACCGGAAGACATGAATTTGCACCCCATACGCTACCAGTGGGCGTATGACCTCTATCAGCAAGCGGTGCGGAATACCTGGTTTCCGCACGAGATCGCCTTGAAGGAAGATCTCGATGATTGGAACAAAATGACCGAGGACGAACGTCACGCGGTGAAGTTTCTCATGGCGTTCTTCAATCCGGCGGAACTTATTGTCAATCGCTCCATCGCGCTCGGGTGGTACCCGTACCTGAAGGCGCCCGAGTGCCACCTTTACCTCGCGAAGCAAATGTGGGAGGAAGCGAACCATTGCGTCGCGTTCGAGTACGTGCTCCAGACATTCCCGCTTGACCGCGAGAAGGTATTCAACATCCATCTTGAAGTGCCCTCGATGAAGGCGAAGGAGGAATACATCTTGAAGTACCTGAATCGCATGACCGAAATGATTTTGCCCATTGAAACCATTGAGGGTAAAAAAGATTTCATTCGGAATCTTATCGCCACCAATATCGTCATGGAGGGGATTTGGTTCTATTCGGGTTTTATGGTGGCGCTTTCGTTCCGGCAACGCAATCAGCTTCGCAACTTCGGTTCGATGATTAACTGGGTGCTCCGAGACGAGTCGCTTCACCTGAAGTTTGGCATCAATCTCGTCCACACTGCGCTCGAAGAAAACGCGGAACTCCTCACTCCGGAGTTCGCGAATGAAATTAAAGAAATCATCATTGAGGGCGTCGAGAGGGAAACCGCCTACAACAAAGATCTCTTCCCCCGCGGCATCCTCGGCCTTAACGCCGATTACGTGAACCAGTATGTGCAGTACGTCACCGACAGGCGACTTGAGGAGCTCGGACTCCCCAAGCACTACAACTCGAAAAATCCGGCGAAATGGATGAGTACCGCGACCGATGTCTTTGAGCTCGTGAATTTTTTCGAGGCCCAAAACACTTCCTACGAAGTGGACGCCACCGCCGGACATGTGAAGAAAGAAAAACCGGCTGAAGGGGTCAAAGAACCGGCTGAATAACTTACCCAGTAAAACTCGAAGACTCGCCACTGGGCAAGTCACCGATAACTGAATCACTGAATAACAAAAACCCCGAAAGGGGTTTTTGTTTTGGAAAGGCTTTGATAAGCTAAAGGAAGCGGCACAAAGGAATACGTATGAACACAACTCGAGAACCATTAAGTAGGAACACACAAAAGAAACGCGATATCTGCAGACGACGGGGACACAAGCTTATCATTACGAGGAGAGGCGATGCGGAAGTGCCTGACACTTACTCGGACTACTGCGGACGGTGCGGCCATTGCTTTACCCGCAGGGAATCAAAGGACATCTTGGATAGCAGTGGCGGATGGACCGAAACGCTAAGGGCAGGAATGGTGAACGATTGAGCCCGTCTTTTAGAGAGCCAGTGGCGAAGCGCCACTGGTCTTTTTTGCTTCGCAGATCGTTGCAAATTCTTCCGATGGGCCAAATTTGCAACGTTTGGGAGCGACACTTTAACATTTACTCGCCGATTCCTCATGAGGAGCCTTTTTTATTGCTCTATATCAGTGTACAATGTTGCCCATGTCTCAAAAACCCCTCACCATCGTTATTTTCGGAGCGACGGGAGATCTCTTCCAGAAAAAGCTCGCGGGAGCGCTTTTTGACCTCCATGAGAAGAAACTCCTTCCCGAGAGCACCAAGATCGTGGGATTCTCACGAAAATCTTTTTCGCACGACCAGTTTCGCGCCTTCATTCAGAATTCTCTTTCCCTGCGAGCGGGGGGGAAGATACTTGAGCCTGATGAGTTCATTGCCAAAGCTTGGTACCACGCGGGCGATCTTAACAATAAAGAGAGCTATGTGTCGCTAGAGAAATTTCTCGAAGAGCACGATAGACTCCTTGGGGCCTGTAGCGACAAACTCTTCTACCTCGCGGTTCCGCCCACCCTCTACGAAACGGTGTTTAAGCGGCTTTCCGCTTCAGACCTCACGATTCCGTGCGCTCCCGGACTTCCGGATGAGGAAAAAGCGTGGACGCGGGTGCTTGTTGAGAAGCCGTTTGGCAATAATGAAAAAGAGGCGGCTCGTCTCGACCGAATGCTGGGCACTCTTTTTGAAGAGGAGCAGATCTTTCGGATCGATCACTACCTCGCGAAGGAGACGATGCAAAATATCGTTTCCTTCCGTTTCTCCAACGGACTTTTTGAGCCGCTCTGGAACAGGCGCCATGTGGAGCGAGTCGAGGTGACTTTCTTGGAAAAGGACGGTGTGTCTTCGCGAGGACCGTCTTACGATCCGGTGGGGGCGCTCCGCGATGTTGGCCAGAATCACCTTTTACAGATGCTCGCGCTCGTCGCAATGGAAAACCCGAAGGATCTTGACGCAAAGGAGCTTCGCGCCGCTCGGGCAAAAGTGCTCCGCTACGCTTTGCTCGCGAAGGGCGACCTTGCGCACTCGATCGTTCGCGGTCAATACGAAGGATACAAGGGAGAAGCTGGTATCGCCCCGGATTCGGCGACTGAAACGTACTTCAAGCTGAAGATGTCGGTAAAGAACAATCGCTGGCGCGGTATTCCTTTTTATCTTGAGAGCGGCAAGGCGCTGAAGGAATCAAACGTCGCCATCTCCGTATTCTTCAAGCCTACGCCCTGCCTATGTCCGGAGGGACATACAAACGCTCATCAAAACGTTCTCTCTTTCGGCCTCTTCCCCCGAGCGGAGATTTCGATAGTATTCTGGGCGAAGAAACCGGGATTTCATTTTCAGTTGGAGCCAAAACGCCTCGCGTTTTCCTTCCCGGAAGGCGCGCTCGCGCACGAGGTCCCGGACGCGTACGAGAGAGTACTTCTCGACGCCATTCGAGGCGACCAAACGCTCTTTCCTTCCACCGAAGAGGTGAAGCGGCAATGGAAGATCATTACGCCCATACTTGAGAAATGGACGAGTGTACCCTTGCATGTCTACGAGAAGGGGAGCAAGGGACCTACGATTACAGAGCAATCGAATTAGAATTAAATGGGAGGAATGAGGAGTTACGCGTAATTCATAATTCATACTTCATTATTCATGCATTTGGGTTACATCGGCTTAGGAAAGATGGGACTCGCGCAGGTTGAAAGGCTTCTTGAATATGGCCACAGAGTGGTTGCGTGGAACCGAAGTGAAAAGCCTCGTCGGGAGGCGAGAAAGGCTGGGGCAGAAGTGAGCGAAACACTGGAAGCTGTGTGCTCGCGATTAAACACACCGAGACTCATCTGGCTCATGGTGCCGCATGGGGCGGTAGACGAGGTACTCACAGAGCTTCTGCCGCACCTTTCAAAGGGCGATACTCTCATCGACGGAGGGAATTCATTTTATGAGCACTCTATGCGGCGCGCGAAGATTCTTTCCCGAAAGGGAATTAACTTTCTCGATGTCGGTACCTCCGGCGGTCCTGTAGGCGCCCGAAAAGGCGCCTGTCTTATGATTGGTGGAGAAAAAAAAGTCTACGAAAAATATGAAAAGCTCTTCAGAGACCTTGCGGTTCTCGACGGCTACGCGTACATGGGCAAGGCCGGAGCCGGGCACTTTGTAAAAATGGTACATAACGGCATTGAATATGGAATGATGCAGGCAATCGGCGAGGGGTTCGATGTGCTTCGCACCGCAGAACTACGCGGACTTGACGCAGACAGACGCAGACTCCACCCCCCTCACTCCCCCCTCTTAAGAGGGGGGAAGGAAAGGAGGGTGCGATTCGGACTTAACTTAAAACAAATTGCGCGGTTGTATAATCAGGGGAGCGTTATTGAGTCAAGGCTAATTCAGTGGCTCGCGAACGCATTTGAAGAGCACGGTGAAAAACTCGCGGGCATCTCTGGGTCAGTTGCCCACAGCGGGGAAGGACTCTGGACGGTAGAGACGGCGAAAAAGCTTAGGGTTCCAGTGACGGTCATCAAGGATTCGCTTCGGTTTCGCATCAATTCGAAAGGCAATCCTACATTTACCGGGCAAGTGGTGAGTGCGCTTCGAAATCAATTCGGAGGACACAACGTTTCCAAGAAGAAGACTTCTTGAAAACGAATTTCCAATTTCCAATTTCCAATTTCCAAAAAATTTTCAATTACCAATTTCCAAAATGGAGGAAGCTATCAGAAATTTTCATACCCAGTTCTCGTGGAAGCCCGTGATCGTGCACAAAGAGAAACTTCCTTTCGCGAAGGAGTATATTGTTGTGGGGATGGGCGGCTCGCACCTTTCTGCTGATCTTATCAAGACATACGATCCAAACCTTGATATCGGCGTTTACAGCGATTATGGACTTCCTCCTGTGTCCCCAAGGAGACTTAGAGAGAGCCTCCTTATCGCGAGTTCCTACTCGGGGAATACCGAGGAGCCGATTGATTTTCTCCGAATTGCCAAAAAGAAAGGCTACGGCGTAGCGGCAATGGGTATCGGCGGCACACTCATCGAGCTTTCGAGACGATATCGCATTCCTCACGTGGTGATCCCTGACACGAAGATCCAGCCACGCTCCGCCCTCGGTTTTTCGATGAGTGCGCTCGCGACTCTCATGCGGCATACACGGCTCGCGAGCGAACTTCGTTCGCTTGCAACAGTGCTTACACCCGATTTGCTGGAGCGCGAGGGCAAGAAGCTGGCGAAGAAGCTAAAGAATTCCGTTCCAGTCATATACGCGTCGGCGGGGAACCGCGCGGTGGCGTATAATTGGAAGATCAAGTTTAATGAGACTGGGAAAATTCCGGCTTTCTACAATGTGTTTCCCGAACTCAACCATAACGAGATGACCGGCTTTGACCTCATCCCGAGCACCACGAAGCTCTCGAGCGCATTTCATTTTATCTTTCTCACTGACACCGCAGATCACCCTAAAAATCAAAAGCGCATGGCTGTCTGCAAGAAACTCTACGAGAAACACGGACTTCCCGTAACCCAAGTTGCGCTACAGGGGAAAACAGCACTTGAACGCATGTTTCATTCGCTACTCGTGGCCGATTGGACCGCCCTGCATCTTTCGAAAATGTATAGAACAGAAGCCGAGCAAGTGCCGATGGTGGAAGAATTCAAAAAGCTGATCGCTTAAAAGCACAAAGCACAGCACACAAAGAACAAACAAACATACCAAAGCACAGTATCCAAAGAGCCAAACGAGAAAGTAGGTTTGTGTCTTGGGAAATTTGTGCTTTGTTTGGATTTTGGCGAGTTTGTGTTTTATGAAGTTTTATAAATTTTATGTCTAAAATCTTCCTAGACGGCGGTGATCCACAAGAAACAAGGGAAGTCGTATCACTCCTGGGGTCTCTCGATGGGCAAACCACGAATCCGACGCTTATCGCCAAGAATCCCAGGGCGCAAAAATGTCTTGGCGAGCGAACGTGCACGGCCGCGGACATCCTCTCGCTCTATAAGGACCTCGTGCGCGAGATTTCAGAGCTCATCCCCAAAGGCTCCGTATCAGTCGAGGTGTACGCTGACAGAGAGACAACCACGCAGGATATGCTGAAGCATGCTCGGGAGATGTGGAGCTGGATTCCAAACGCTCACATTAAATTCCCGACGACCAAGGCGGGGCTAGCCGCGGCGGAGCAATCGATAACGGAAGGTATGCGGGTGAATATGACACTCGTCTTCTCGCAGGAACAGGCAGCGGCGGTGCATGCGGCGACACGCGGCGCGAAACGAGGAGAAGTCTTTGTCTCGCCATTTATCGGGAGACTCGACGATATCGGCGAAAATGGAATGGACCTCATCAAAAACATCAAGCGAATGTACGGTGAAACGGGAAGCCATGTGCAGCTACTCGCCGCCAGTATTCGCTCGACGGAGCATGTTCTTGCATCCCTCGCATACAACGCTGATATTCTCACGGTTCCGGCAAAAGTCATTAGGTCATGGGTGGAGACGGGGAAGCCCGAGCCACTTTCGCAAGGCGAAACTGGAACGGGCAAGCCCGAGGGGGGAGTGAGGGGGGTGGGAGTGCCTGAAGGATTTTCCTACGACGCTAAGGGTCTTACACCTATTCCGTATAAAAGACTCGACCTTTCAAAGGGATGGCGAGAGTTTAATAGCTCGCACCCGCTCACGGATAAGGGAATCGAGAGGTTTGCCGCTGATTGGAATGCTCTCATAGGAACTGAATGACTTATAACCCATGACCGAATAACTGAATGACTTTTCGAGTCAAAAAGAGTATAGTTGCATTATCGTCATTCAGTTGTTAGTTGTTAGTCTAGGTTTTCTTTATGGATATCTTATTCTTAATTGGCCGTCTTATTTTCGGAGGCTATTTCCTCTTACAGGCGTGGAATCATTTCATGCATATTGACGGACTTACCGGTTACGCCGCGTCAAAGGGAGTACCTTCTCCTCGGGCGGCGGTGTTTCTCTCAGGAGTACTGCTCTTGCTCGGAGGACTTGGGGTTCTCTTTGGAATATCGCCTGAAGCATCGCTCGCGCTACTCCTCATATTTCTCATCCCCGTTTCTTTTAAAATGCATGCCTTTTGGAAAGAAACTGATCCAAACTCGTGCATGATGGAGCGAGTGCAATTCATGAAAAACATGGCGCTTGTCGGAGCGATTCTTATGCTGTACGCGATAGAGGTGCCGTGGACCTACACCGTATTGCAATAATTAAAAAAAGGCACTCGATCGTTCGAGTGCCTTTCTCGTAAGGAACTTAGTATGGGTCTGGCGCAGAGTCCCTAGTCCCTGCAGAACGCTTCGTGAAGTCTTTGCAAGGCTCTTTTGAAGCTATTGTTTTCGACTCCGATGATCATGCTCAATTTGCTTGAGCCAAGATTGATCATCTTTATAGGAACACAAGCAGTATCGAGAGCGGAAACCATTTTCAACACAGACTCGCTGGTAGTCGCGCTCTTGCCGACTACTGCAACGAGTGCCATCTCTTCTCTGGCGACCTCGAGATCATCCGGCTTACAGTCGATCTGCAAGCTGCGACGCACGCTGTCTATCTTCCCGGTAAGTTCGCTCTCGGCAATGACGATGCTTAGAGAGTCAACGCTCGACGGCATGTGCTCAACGGAGACTTCATGGTTCGCAAGAACCGCGAGGACTCTTTGACCGAAGCCTCTCTCCTCGTTCATCCCAGCTTTTTGGAGTGTGATGCGGGTAAAGCTAGGTCGTCCCGCGATGCCGGTGATGCTTCTGGGGTTTTGCTCCAATGTGTTATCTGGGGAAACGGTAGTTCCGCCTCGTTCCGGCTCGAAAGTGGAAAGCACCCGAATAGGGATACCAGCCGCTCGAACGGGGAATATCGTTTCAGCGTGAAGCACATTCGCTCCCGCCGAGGAAAGTTCCCGCACTTCGCGGAAGGTGAGTCTCGGTATCTGCAAAGTTCCAGAAACCATCGCAGGGTCCGCCGTGAGAAATCCCGGAACGTCCGTGTAGTTCAAATACGCACTCGCCTGTACCGCTGCCGCGATATGAGCGCCGGTGATATCGCTACCACCGCGTGGAAACGTCTTAATCGTCCCCTCCCAATGTGCCCCGTAGAA
>MHRI01000003.1:50421-57707 GCA_001820935.1 Candidatus Taylorbacteria bacterium RIFCSPHIGHO2_01_FULL_51_15
TTCGTCTATCCTTCCTTCCGGAGTGAATGCGATAAGGGCCGTAGCATCAACGAACGCAAAGCCCAAAGCGCTGGCGGCGATCTTGGCGGAGAGATACTCTCCTCTGCTGGCGACCCAATCACGGGTTCCACCATGCGCAATGCCTTCCTGTATCACGTTTAATTCTGAGTTCACATCAAATCCCGTGCCGGTTGCCAATCGCCGGAACTTATCGCCAATGATCGCGAAAGTATGCTCAAATGGAACCCCACTTCTTACTTCCTGATGTGCGAGAAGAAGAAGGTCGGTGACTTTTTGGTCATCTTTCCCCGCTTTCCCGGGAGCGGATACCACTACATATTTGATGCGAGGATCAGCTTTAACAATGGCTACAATGCGTCCGAGACGTTCTGTTGTCGCGATCGAAGATCCGCCGAATTTAGCTACGAATAGAGAATTTTGCACAAGTCACTCTTTCTGTTGAGGTTTGCGATAACTCGAAGTTATCAAGGAGCCTCCCGTACCATATCGGGAGAAAACCACCAGCCGGACTGTGGTTGAGGGTTTTTCCTTGGTATCGTTTGGAGAATCGGGGGTTAACAGTACCAAAAAGAAGCTCTCAACGGGGTGCTTTTCTTTTCTGCCTTCTTGACTCTGAAGCTCGCCCACTGCATCGTGCGTTCACGATACCACAGCTCTTCATTTCTGCAACTTAGTCCCACCCGTGCTAAGATGTGAGGCACTCCCGCACAGGGCTACACGCGCGCTGTGCGAAACGGTATGGATACAACGTTAGTTACGGAAAGAAATGCATCGTTAGAGAGCGAGTACGTGATCGCGGCAGTCATTCCCGTGGATGCTTCAGAGAGCGACCTATTGCAGCGCGCGGCGTCTCTCTACTACTTCGCGGATTTCAGCGCGGCAGAGGCGCTGGTACGTGAAGCAAAGAGAAGGGATCTTCCCCCGCTTCCCGCGGACAAGCTCGAGACTACTCCCGGCAAAGGAGCGAGAGCCATTATTGACGGAATGCACGTTCGCGTGGGAAGCATCCATCTTCTTGTGGAAGAAAGAATTGCCGTTCCTGTTTCATTCGCGGAAAAGATAACCGCGCTCGCGCGCGAAGGGAAGATCATCATCGTCGTCCTTTCGGGAAGGAGCCTCTCGGGGGCGATCGTTCTTACCGAGGAACCACGCCCTTTCCACGCGATTTCTCACAAGAGGAAATCATTCGTTGCGTCTCCGCTCCGGACTTTTCTTGATTTCTTTAGAAAAAGGCGGGAGTAGTTAGGAAGGAGATGTGCACATAAAGAGCTGTCACAGAGAACACTTCGGCGTATACTTAAAAAGATATAAAACGGGCACCGAAAGAAACATGTCGAATTCTCTTTGTGTTCGTGAGTCTAACGTGAGATACATTATTAGTTTGTATTAAGGTATGCAATCTACTTCAAAGGCAATGTGGGTGCTCCGCATCGCCGTCGCTGGGGAGTTCCTTGGCCATGGCATTTTTGCCCTGCAGGGCAAAAAGGATTGGATCGGGTGGTTCGCGAATTTTGGCGTTACTGACGTCGGACTCGCGACACAGCTTTTGTTTCTTGTGGGGATCTTCGATGTGCTTTCCGCGATCATCATCCTTATTCGACCTGTCAGAATCGTTCTCCTCTGGATGGTGCTGTGGGGCTTTTGGACGGCTCTCCTCCGGCCGCTTGTCGGCATGCCGATCTGGGACTTCGTCGAAAGGTGGGCGAACTGGGGCGCTCCGCTCGCGCTCCTCATCCTCTCCGGATGGCCAAGGAACATTCGAGAGTGGTTCAAGTAACCTAGAACTCATCCCAAAACCTACCATGGCTGTATGGTCTGAAGCCATTTCAGTCCGCCGGTTGGCGGATCGATTCGTGGCATTCGGTGAAAAATGGCTTATCCTCGGTCGGAGTAGTCGGCTACACCTCCCTCGTCTGCGCCATTTTTCCCTCGAATACCGCGAATCTTTGGGTTGCGATAGGTTTCGGGATGAGTTCTACAATCCCGAAAGATTGACAGCGCATGCTCCGCATGCGCTGTTTTTCTATACACAGTTGTGTTTCGGGAAGGAAGGCGTACAGTGAAGTTACTTAGTTTCGATACTTCGAAACTAGGCATAACCTCTCGCTCCGTCGAGAAACCCTCGGCATTGCATATGACGGCGTGGGCGCGTTGGCTTTTACAACCTATAGCATTCGTGAGTATTGGGGAACGAGGTGCAACTCCTCGACAGTGCCGCTACGGTGACCGATCCTAGAGAAGGTTCGGAAGTCCGAGTACCAAATCACGAATCGAGACGAGAGTGTTCTTCGAAGCAAGGAACGGACTCCATACCCTTGGACCGCCTTGCCTGTGCGGTTTTTTTGTTTGTGCGACTCATGGAAAAGAAGGGAACTCACTCTAGAACCTATATGCTTTCTCGATTTCACCGAAAAACTCTCACCGTTGTGGTCATTGGTATTTCTCTCGCGGTGGCGATCATTCCAGCGGCGCGCCTCTTTAGCGAGTACAGCGCGTCCATCGCGTACCTAAAAGGGAAGCCGCTTTCCCCTTGGAGTATTATGGCGCTTTCAGCCGTGGGGGAGAGTCCCAGTCTCGATTCTCTGAAGCACATTGAAGCTAAAAAGGCCATTGATCTTGAAGCTCCCATTCTGGCGCTTGCCGCGGCTGGGAAAGATCCGAGAACCTTCGGGAATAGCGATCTTATCTCCAGACTGAAGGGATTCTATGACGGGACCCAACTTGGGGAGGCGAGTATTCTGAACGACGATATCTTCGGCCTACTTGCCCTTGTCTCGAGCGGTGAAAAAACCGACGACGCCACCCTTATAGCTGTGAGAGACTTTGTCCTCGAAAAGCAGAACCCTGATGGAGGATTTTCTTTCGCTGTGAGCGGCGAGAGCGACACCAACACCACCGCAGCCGCGATTATGGCCCTCTCCGCCACCCTCATTCCAAAGGACAGTGAGGCAACTGTGCGCGCGCTCGCGTATTTACGCTCGGCCCAAAATGACGATGGAGGGTTCCCCTATGATCCGAAGAGTTCCTGGGGTACCGCCTCCGACGCTTCTTCTGACGCGTGGGTGCTGATGGCGCTCCAAAGTGTCGGAAGCGATGGGTCAAACTGGAGTATAAACGGACAGAGTCCAGCCGCGCACCTTGAAGGGCTTGCGCAGGAGGGAGGGTATTACCTTTTTCAAGCGGGAGCGGGGGAAGATAGCTTTACGCCCGTAACCACTTCATACGCGCTCATCGCTCTGTCGGGCAAGACCCTTCCGGTTCGCGTGCTCGCACCCGCGGCGGAAGAGAAGATTTCGGCAAGCGTCCACATTGAGGGAAAACGGGGCCCTCTCTGCGATGCCGATATAGAGGGGAGCACCGCGCTCGACGCGCTGAAGGCCGCGGCAGGCGCGTGCGGGATTTCTTTCCATGTGCAACAGTCCGCGCTCGGCGAATACGTAGATGAGATTTCGGGAGAGAAAGCCTCGGGTTCCACCGGGTGGCTCTATAGCGTAAACGGAAGAATGCCAAGTGTCGGTGCGGGCGCCTACGCCCTCACCGAGGGGGACACCGTGCGTTGGTACTTTGGCAACCCCGATGGAACACCCGTAAGCGAAACGGCTCGCACCGAAGTGCTCCTTTCCGCGACAATTCCCCCCGGCCCACTTCCAAGCGGTGGTGACACTTCCGGAAATCAATCGGGAAATGAAGAGGGCATTTCTCTCACCGTAGAGGTCGGGGAGGGTGGAAGCGAGCGGGGAGTGACCTTGGGATTCGGCGAGGTGCGAAGAGGTGGGGTCGCGGAAAAGACAATCAAAGTCAAGAATGGTGGCGCAGTTGCAGCCGTGCTCTCCACTTCGGTTTCCGGCGACGCGCTCTTCCGCCGATATGTTCGCCTAGATGGCGCGTCATGGCGCGAGTATCGCGCGACGCTCGCGCCGGCAGGGGCAAGCACGACGACCCTCTCTCTTTCCGTTCCTGCCGACTATGAAGGGAGCGGCATCAAAAATGGCGCGCTCATCTTTTGGGCGACTCCCGTCGCTAAGTAGCGCGGCGTAAAGGAAGACGCGTACCCTCCCGAACTTGCGACATGAAAAATCTCACAACCATCACTCAAATCTGTCTATTCCTCCTGCTTTTCCCGATTCTTGCCCTCGCGATAGGCGTTTCCGTCACTCCCCCCACACTGTCCATAAGGATGACGCGTGATGAGGAGGGCACCGCCCGTTTTCTCGTCTCGAACCCTTCCAAAGAGGTGGGGATATTTGACGTCTACCCGGAAGAGTTTGAGAAATTCATCACCCTGTATCCGAGCCGATTCGTGCTTGAAGCGGGAGAAAAGCGCGAAGTGCTCGTGCGCGCGAAGCGCCGCGATGTCGGCCTCATACGCACCGCCATCGCCATAGAGGCGGCGCCGCTTGGTGTTCCAACTCCTAGCGTTGGGGGAGGCATTCGCTTGCCGTTTTCTCTCGACGTGCGCGCTTCGAGCGCTTTTCTCGCGGCACTGTTTGAAAGCAAACCTACGTCTGTATTACCCACACTCATATTGACCGCGCTTATCCTGACCAGTGTAATTTCGTTATACACATTGAAACGCGTGAGGCGAAAGGATACACTATGAGTCCTAGTTTAGAAGTTTAGAAACTATGTAACTATCGTGGGAAGCGTGGAATTAAAAGTGCTTTTGGTGTTCGCGGTTTCCCTCTTGTTCCGGTTTTTGCCGTTTCGCCCTCCGAATGTTGAGCTCATCTTGGCGAGCCAGATACCGATCTCCAAGGTCTGTGGCGGCGGTATCAGTTTTCTCTTCGGCGTATTTTCAATTCTATGCTTCGACATCCTCACGGGAACGCTGGGACCTTGGTCCTCGATCACCGCCCTTGCCTACGGCAGCTTGGGTCTCCTCGCGGCCTCATATTTCAAGCACCGCTCCACGAGGGCAAGTACCGTGCAATTTGCGATCATCGCGACGATTCTTTATGACGCGGCGACTGGCCTTACCATAGGGCCTCTCATGTTCAATCAGTCGTTTTTTGCGGCGCTGCTTGGTCAGATTCCCTTTACCCTCATGCACCTTCTTGGCAATATCGCGTTCGCTCTCCTTTGGAGCCCCCTCCTCGCGCGGTTTCTGGAGCCTCGGGAGGAAGGCACAGGGGCATCTCTTTCTCGATCTTTGACGCTTCGAGGGGAGTACGTGCCATTCATTTTAAAATAATCTTAAGGAAGTCCGTATGCGCGAAAATGTCAACGTGGCAGTGGAAGGATCTATTCTTGAAGCTCGAAAACGAGACGGGAGAATTGTTTCGTTTGATATTGCCCGTATTCAGAACGCGGCCATTCGCGCCATGCGAGCCGCGGAGGAGGGGAGCGAGCAAGACTCGCTCCACATCGCGCATCTAGTTCTCGAGGAGCTTCTTCGCATTAAGGAGCTGTCCCGTGATCCCAGATTCTTGCCCTCCATCGAACTCATACAGGACGTGGTTGAGAAGACACTCATGCAGAGCGGATTCGAGAAGACGGCAAAGGCGTACATTCTGTATCGCGAAAAACGGCGTGAACTTCGTCTGTCGAGCGCGCACGTCTCTCCCGAGGTTCAGGCTCTCGCTAAGGAGAGCGGGGCCTATTTCCGTAACCCCTTAGGTGAATTCGTATACTATCGCTCCTATTCAAAATGGATTCCGGAGAAACAGCGAAGAGAAGTCTGGATAGAAACCGTGGATCGCTACATGTCCTACATGAAAGAGAAGCTTGGCCCGGCGCTCGATCCGATGCTCCTCCGTGAACTTCGAGAAGGAATACTGACGCACGAAGCCATGCCCTCCATGCGACTCCTTCAATTCGCGGGCGCCCCCGTAGAGCGAACTAACGTGTGTGGCTATAACTGTTCGTATATTGCCCCCACCTGCTTTAAGGATCTCTCCGAGATTATGTATATTTCCATGTGCGGAAGCGGGGTGGGGTGGTCGGTTGAGAGTCAGCACGTTCAGGCGTTTCCGCAGATCAGCATTTCATCGGGGGAAAAACTCCCCACGTACCTTATTCCGGACAGCAAAGAGGGCTGGTGCGACGCGCTCGCTCTCGGGTGCGGCGCCTGGAGCACCGGCGTTGATGTTGAATTCGATTTTAGCCTGATTCGTCCCGCAGGCTCGCGTCTCAACACCATGGGCGGGCGAGCATCGGGCCCCGAACCTCTTCGGCGCCTCCTCGCGTTTACTCGGGCGAAGATACTTCGGCGACAAGGAAAGCGACTTTCGAACTTAGACCTCCACGACATCATTTGCATGATCGGCGATTGCGTCGTCGCGGGCGGAGTTCGGCGGAGCGCCATGATCTCGCTTTCCGACCTTGATGACGTGGAACTTCGAGACGCGAAAAAAGGGACGTTTTATATAGGAGAGCCGCAAAGAGCGCTCGCGAACAATTCAGCCGTCTACATCGAAAAACCAAGCAATCTCGAGTTTATGAAGGAATGGATCGCGCTCATGGAGAGCGGGTCGGGAGAGCGCGGCATTTTTAATCGGGGGATCCTTGGAAATATCCTGCCGGAGCGGCGGCGCGCGGTGCTTCGCGAGCATGGGGGCTACTTCGACTCTAAGGGCAGGGTTCTGAAGGGCTCTCTTGGAACGAACCCTTGTGGCGAGATCATTCTCCAATCCAAACAGTTCTGCAATCTGTCGGAAATCATCGTTCGGCCAGAGGACACTCGCGAGAGTCTCCTCCGAAAAATCCGTCTCGCGACGATCCTTGGGACATTCCAGTCGACGCTCACGAATTTCCCATACCTTTCGAAAGAGTGGAAAGAAAACTGCGAGCGAGAGAGACTGCTTGGTGTCTCGATTACCGGACAATGGGATTCGCCCGTGGTAAGAGAGAGCGGCACACTCGAGGCACTGCGCGCAGAGGCGATACGAGTCAATCAAGAATTCGCCCCGCGATTCGGTGTGAGTCCATCTACCGCGATTACCTGCGTGAAGCCGTCAGGCACCCTCTCCCAGATGGTCGACTCGGCTTCAGGCATGCACCCAAGACATGCCCCGTACTACATACGGCGCGTCAGGATTTCGGCAACTGATTCGCTTTGGAAGATGCTCAAAGACCAAAAAGTACCTTTCTACCCCGAAGTCGGCCAGACGAGTGAGAACGCCAGCACCTTCGTCCTCGAATTTCCCGTCAAGGCGCCGGAGGGCGCAATCGTCCGGGACGATCTTTCGGCGCTCCAACAACTCGAATACTGGAAAACCGTGCGTCAAAGCTACACCGAGCATAATCCTTCCGTCACTATTTCCGTG
>MHRI01000003.1:57721-63047 GCA_001820935.1 Candidatus Taylorbacteria bacterium RIFCSPHIGHO2_01_FULL_51_15
GATTGAGGTGGCCAACTTCGTGTACCGGCATTGGGACATCGTCTGCGGTCTTTCATTCCTGCCGCGCGATAACCATGTGTACCTTCTCGCTCCCTATGAAGAGATCGATGAGAAAAGGTTCAGGGAGCTTTTGAAGCGCTGGGAACATGTCGACTTCTCGAAGATCATGGCGTACGAGAAAGCGGACGAACAGGACTTTAAACGCGAACTTGCCTGTGTCGGAGGCGTGTGCGAAATATAGTCAGCCACGGTGCTCCTCTGTAAATTGAAGAGCGGAACTGCGGGGCGCTCTAACCCTGTAGGCCGTCCCGACTTCCCGGCGCGGAAGCTCGGGTGTCCCCATTTGCATGCGCCATTCGTTAAGCGTATCTACTATGAAGTACTACACCGCGAAAGGCGACGCCGGCACGACAAGGCTCCTTGGCTCCGAGGAGAGAACGCGACTCTCGAAAGCGGACGAGATATTCGATGTACTCGGAGGGGTGGACGAACTTAATTCGTTTGTGGGATTTTCGAGGGCGGTAGCGGAGCGATCGAGTTTCGAAGGAAGTAAACGAGCTCAATTTATAGAAGCACTTCAAAGCTTACAAGAGGGTCTCTTTATTCTGCAGGCGGAGCTTGGCGGGGGCTCAAAACGCCTTTCTAAGCACAACGTCGCACATCTTGAGCACATGATCGCACGCTTCGCCGATGAGTTTCCCCCTATTCACTCCTTTGTCATCCCGGGCGCTACCGAACTTAGCGCACTCCTCGATGTGTCCCGCGCGGTTGCGCGCCGCGTCGAGCGGAGGTACGTTCGAAGCGTAACCTTACGCGGCTTCGACGGGGCGATCACGACTGCATACCTCAACCGAGTCTCGAGTCTCCTCTATGTCCTTGCTCGCTACGTGAATCACGTCCACCACGTCCCTGAAAGTGCTCCATCGTATCACTAGCCCAGACTTATGCTTGTGCTATACTCTATAGACATGAGACCGATGGTCCTTATATGAAAGAGGTCCTCCCCAAAATAGCGTTTATCAATAATGCACGAACGTACAAACTTCTCGCCAACGAGAAGCGGCTTGAGATACTCAATAACATCAAGTATGAAGAAAAGCGAGTCGAAGAGCTCGTGAAAATTCTCGGCGTTTCCAAGGCAAACGTCTCGCAGCATCTCGCGCTGCTTCGCCACGCCGGAATCGTTGAGACCCGGCGAGAAGGTCTTAATATATATTATAAAATCGTTGACCCCGACATTATCAAACCGTGCGTTATTTTGTACAATCTATGGGTGTCCGGGGCACGGAGGAAGGCCGCACGAGTGCCTCGCCCCGCCAGAGTCTCATTTTAAATGTAGAAACTGCTTTCGTTTAGCAAGAACGACGCAATGCATATGAAAAAAGAATACGCGATTATCGGCGGTATCACGCTTCTCGTTCTTGCGGGGATTATTGGTTTTTCGTATCAGCAAAATAACACCCCGGGAAAACTCGATAGTTTCGCGCAGTGTCTTAAAGATAAAGGCGCCGTCTTTTACGGCGCCTTCTGGTGCCCTCACTGCCAGAATCAAAAGAAGCTGTTCGGCCGATCGGCAAGACTTCTTCCCTACATAGAGTGTTCGACCCCGAATGGACAGGGGCAACTTCCGATTTGTATTGATAAAAAAATCACCGGGTATCCTACCTGGGAGTTTGCTGACGGGAGCCGCGAAGATGGGGAAGTCTCGCTCGAGAAATTGGCGGAGAAGACAAGCTGTGAGTTACCCAAGTAACCTATGACGCTTACCGATGGAGTGAATATAGCATTTGGAATCGCAGGCGTTATCGCGCAGGTGGTGGTGGTCTGGCTCTTGCTTTCTTGGCTTTTTGGAGTACGAGTTCCCCTAATTACTCGCACCCATGCTTTTCATTTCGCGTTTATTGCGGCGACTATTGCGATGCTCGGAAGCCTTACCTATTCGGACATTCTCGGATTTGAACCGTGCAAACTCTGTTGGATCCAACGCATCCTTATGTACCCGCAAGTGCTGATCCTCGGCATGGCACTCTGGGGGAAGCACAAAGGAAGCAACGCGCTCATTGATGTGTCCATCGTTCTCTCTCTTATCGGAGCCGCGGTCGCGGCCTATCAATCGCTCATGCAACTTGGAATTATCTCGGAAGGCGCGTGTGCCGCAGACGCGGTTTCATGCGCGCAAGTGTTTGTGAAGGAGTTTGGGTACATTACCATTCCGTTCCTATCCTTTGTTACTTTCCTTTTAATAGCATTATTAGTTCACCATAAAAAACGCCATGGGTAATCCACAACGTGTTTTTTTGTTCTTGTTTCGAGTGTCGATCGGGTGGCTCTTTTTCTACGCGGGCCTCAGCAAAGTGTTTGACCCGAGTTGGTCGGCGGCAGGGTACCTTAACGCGGCAAAGACTTTTTCTAGTTTCTACGCGTGGCTCGCGTCGCCCGCGATGTTGCCGTTCACCAATTTCATCAATGAGTGGGGGCTCACGCTCATCGGTCTTTCCCTCATACTCGGTGCCTTTATCCGCTACGGCGCGATCGCGGGCGCGCTGCTCATGCTACTGTACTACTTTCCCATCCTCCACGGTGCGTACCCAAACCCACATTCGTTTATCGTTGATGAGCACATCATTTATATATTCGCACTGCTTACACTTGCCACGTCTCGCAAACGAGCAATGTGGAGTATTGACGGTCTCCGAAATAGAGCATCATCCGCCGGGAATTCGTGATCTCTAAGGCGCTCTGTTTTGCAAACGCTGATACTATGCTATGGTGTGGAGATGTATACGCCACCGAAGAAAATCCTGGAACGCTACGCAGACGTGCTGGTCAATTTCGCTTTGAATGGCGGAAAGGGATTAAAAAAGGGTGAGGTCGTGCACCTCGTCTGTTACGAAGCGGCCAAACCTCTTTATATGGAGCTGAAGCGCGCGATTCTTCGCGCCGGAGGCCACCTCATTTCTGATTATCGGCCGGATTCGGGCGATCGGTTTCCGTTTGATCGGACCTTTTTCGAAATGGCAAAACCTCACCAACTGAAATTTTTCCCCAAGAAATACGCGCGCGGTCTTGTCGAAGAGATGGATCACACCATTTTTATCGTCAGCGAGGTGGACATGCACGAGCTCGAGGGTATACCGCCGAAGAAAGTTATGGAACGCGGACTCGCGTGGAAGCCCTACATGGACTGGCGGCGGGAGAAAGAGAATAACGGGAAGTACACGTGGACGGTGGGCCTCTATGGCACACCCGCGATGGCAAAAGAGGCGCGTCTTTCCGAAAAAGAGTATTGGCATCAAATTATTAAGGCTTGTTTTCTCGATAAGCACAATCCGATCAAGGAGTGGCGGCGCGTCTATGCCAAGATGGAGCATATCCGCCGTAAGCTTAATTCGCTTCCCATAGAGACTTTGCATGTGACCGGACCTGACGCCGATCTTTTCGTGCACCTTGGCAAGAAGCGGCAGTGGATGTGCGGCAGTGGGCGCAATATTCCGAGTTTCGAGCATTTCACTTCACCCGACTGGCGCGGAACAAATGGGTGGATTCGGTTCAACCACCCGCTCTATCGGTACGGCGTACTTATCGAAGGCGTGGAACTCTGGTTTAAAAATGGCAGAGTGATAAAGGCGAAGGCGAAGAAAAACGAGCGTGTGCTCAAGGAAATGATTCGCATGCCGAACGCGGACAAGATTGGAGAATATTCGCTCACTGATAAACGATTAAGCCGGATTAGTCGTTTCATGGCCGAGACGCTCTATGATGAAAATGTCGGCGGACCAAACGGCAATACGCATCTCGCGCTCGGTAAATCCTATCAGGATTGCTACACGGGGGATCCCGGCGAGCTCTCACCAGAGGATTGGGAGCGGCTTGGATTTAACGATTCGTCGGTGCATACCGATATCATCTCAACCGCGCCTCGCACAGTCACGGCGCACCTTAGTGACGGAACAAAGAGACTCATTTACAAGAACGGTATGTTTCGCGTGTAGAGTATGCGGGCAGAAGTGGCGATCAAACTCATTTCGCTTAACATTGAAATGAACAAACATCTCCCCGAGATTGCTGTTTTTCTCCGGAAGGAAAAGCCCGATGTCCTCTGTCTCCAGGAAGTAAGCGAATATGATTTCCCGCGCTTTCAAGAGAGGCTTGCCATGCAAGGCCGTTTTGAGCCGATGCTTCGAATCCGCGGCCTGCGACCGCAAAGGACGTTAAAGGACGGGACGATAGGTCTCGCGCTATTCTCGCGTTTCCCCGGAGTATTTGAGGCCAACTACTATTCCGGAAATCCGAGCCATATTCCGGATGAAAGAGAAGATAACCAGGGCGCGAATCACCTTTTGCTTAGCATTCGATTTTCTGTCGCGGGAGCGGAGTATGCCATCGGGACGACTCACTTTGCCTGGACACCCGACGGAGAGGCGTCGAACGCACAACGAGAAGATCTCAAGAGATTGCTCGTCGCCTTGGAACGATTTCCGCACCTAGTTTTTTGCGGAGACTTTAACGCTCCGCGCGGAGGAGAAATATGGGCGGCGATTGCAAAGCGCTACAAAGACAACATTCCCGCAAGCTACCTCTCGTCGCTCGATCCAAGGTTACATCGAGCGGGGCATCTTACGCTCATGGTGGAAGGATTATTTAGCAGCCCTGACTACCTCGTATCGAACGTCCGATTGGTTGAGGGGGTAAGTGATCATAAGGCAATTGTGGGAGTATTGGAGCGGACATAAGAAATCTTTGTGCCAATCATTTTTTACGCGACCATTTCTATCGGGAGTCTCCTCATGCTCGTATGGCTCTATCGAGGGCCTCTTTTCGTACCTACGCGGCAGAAGCATGTGCCGCGCATCATCGAACTCCTGAACGTGAAGCCGGGAGAGAAATTTGCCGATCTTGGGAGCGGCGATGGACGGCTTCTTGTCGCGATCGCGAGAGCCGGAGGCGAAGCTCACGGGTACGAACATAATCCGATCCTCGTCCTCCGCTCAAGGCAGCTGCTCAAAAGGGAGGGACTTGGAGGCAAGGCCTTCGTGCATATGGCGAACTTCTGGCATACAAACCTTTCTACTTTTAACGGGGTGATCGTGTACGGCATTCCTTACATCATGGGAAGGCTCGAGAAGAAACTGGAGCGAGAATTGAAATCGAATGCTCGGATCGTCTCGTATTCGTTTCGGTTTCCGAATTGGCAGCCGGCCGAATCAGAGGGAGGGGTGTATCTATATACACAGCTCTAAATCTTATACGTCTGCCCGCCGCGATATCCGACTGAAAGGGCGGCAATCCGAGAACCAAATTCACACGATTCTGTGAGGGTTTTTCC
>MHRI01000004.1:0-12909 GCA_001820935.1 Candidatus Taylorbacteria bacterium RIFCSPHIGHO2_01_FULL_51_15
TCGCCCCCGCCCCAGTACAGGTCGGGGGCGTAAGCAATGTGCGCAACCGCAAGTGCCGCATCGAATACTCGCTCGGGATTGTAATGCATGGGCAACCTCCTTTTCTCCCCAGACCATAGCATAAAATATGAAAACGCGCCTCACTTTCACGAATTCGCGAGGTCTCACTTCGCGATACACGAATGCTTATTGTCGCCGAAAGAGCAAGGATTTATTTTCTGAAAACCTTGCGCAAGTATGTTTGTTGCCATCGTTAGAGCGAGCCAGTGTATGCGCGGAGACTAGCGAGCGCGACGGCGCGAGCTCGAGGAATTTTTGAGCGACCTAAAGTTTCTTGGGAGCGAGGCGAGTTAGAAACTTGAAAGTACTCGTGTGGTGCAGAAAAATATCCGTGCTTCGCAAATACACTGGCGAGTGGCCTTTAATAGTTTTTGAGACGCTTTGCCTTTTCGTGCGTACGAATTTTTTCCAAAGCTTTGGCTTCAATTTGCCGGATACGTTCGCGCGTAACACCAAACTCCCTCCCTACTTCTTCAAGCGTGTGGTAAATCCCATCCATAAGTCCGTGGCGCATTTCGAGAATTTTTCGTTCTTTGGGAGAGAGATCATAGAGAATTTCCCGGATCTGGTCCGCCAAAATGCGGCGAGAGGTTTCTTTATCCGGCGCTAAAATCTTATCATCCGGAATGAAATCGCCGAGAGTGGATTTATCATCCTCATCGCCGACCGGACTTTCAAGAGAAATGGTGTCCTGATTGATTTTTTCAATGTTGTAAATTTTATCGACATCCACCCCCATCTCCGTCGCAATTTCTTCAGGCAAAGGATCACGGCCGAGGTCTTGGCTAAGCCTTCGCACAATCTGCTTGTACTTTGCGATAGTTTCGACCATATGGACGGGAATGCGAATGGTGCGCGATTGATCGGCAAGCGCGCGTGTAATGGCCTGACGGATCCACCACGTGGCATAAGTTGAAAATTTATAGCCCTTGGTGTAATCAAATTTATCGACCGCTTTAAAAAGACCAAGATTGCCTTCTTGAATAAGGTCAAGGAGGGTTAAATCTGGAGAGCGGCCAACATAACGCTTAGCGATGGAAACAACTAAACGGAGGTTTGCTCGGGCAAGGAGATTCTTTGCCTCACTATCCCCTTCCATAACGCGTTTTGCGAGATCGCGCTCTTGCGCGGCGGTAAGAAGCGGATACTGGCCGATTTCGCGCAAGTACATTTGAATGGAGTCATACGTACTCGACTGGCGTTTATACACATTCTTCTTGTCGAGGAGCTCATCGGTTGATCCGGGGTCAAGAATGCCACCCCCCTCAAGCACGTCAATGCCGGCAGTACCAAACTTTTCATATAACCCGTCAAGGAAAAGAATGTCCTCTTCCACCGTCGGAAATTCCTTGAGAATTTCATCGTACGTCACATAACCACGCTCGCGTCCTTTAACGAGAAGGCGATTGGTTTTCATCTCCAGCTCAGCCGCTTTTTTGCCGAGCTTTGGCTTCACCACAATCTTAACCGCGCCTTTACGCGCTATTTTGGAACGTGCCTTTCCCCCACGCCGTATTTTCGCGCTTTTTTTAAGCGTTTTCTTCATTTTTCGAGATTTTGCGGCCATTCGCATTAGTTTAGCATGAATTTGGCTTTTATTTGCGGACCGAGAGCCCGAGGAGATCAGTGGAAAGACGGCGGTGCTCTTCTTCAAGTTTTCTCTGCTCCGCTGCATTTCCCGCCTTTTCTGCTCGCTTAAGAGCCTCCGTCACGGCATTTCTGCGCGCCAAAAGCTCTTCTCTTTTGAATTCGTTGAGTAGCTCACTGATTTCCTTGTCTATATCGTCCACGCCGGAAGTGCGCTCATAGGCCACTTCGGCTTCAAAAATCAACTCCTGTTTCATATCTTGAGAAATACTTCCAACCATTGCCCCGGCGAGGGCCGTAAGTTCCCCGCGCAGTTTCTCTACCTCAATAGAAGGTTTTTCAAGCCCTTCTTGCCAGAGGAGAATGCCGATAAGTTTTCTTCCAATGAGATCGCGCCGCGAGAGAAAGGGCTTTTGTTCCGGCACTTTCGCCACAGACTCTCCCTTGGCCGGAATTTTTTCCAGCTCCTCCCAAATGGGATTCTCTGAAAGATTTAATCGCGAGGCGATGCTTGCCACGAAATGCGCCTGGTCTATTTTGTTGCCGATTCGAGCAACAAAAGGAAGAACGGTTTCCTGCACTTTGAGTCGGAAGGTTCGCAAATCCCCCTCTTCTCCCTCAATGACGTCAAGATAAAAATCAATGATGTGTTTCGATTGCCGGATTACCTCTTTCCATTTTAGAGGAGCTTCTTTCACGAGATCGGCCGGGTCAACCCCTTTGGGGAGCGAGGCCACCTTCACGTTCATGCCCATGGAAAGCGCCAGCTCCGCGCTTCTTCCCGATGAGAGAATGCCTGCGCGATCTGCATCAAATGCAAATACGGTATTTCGGGAAAGGCGCATGAGCTGGGTCACTTGTTCCGCAGAAAGAGCGGTTCCTGAAAGCGCCACGGTATTCGTATATCCCGCCTGATGCGACATGAGAAGATCCATTTGCCCCTCAACCACAATGGAAAAATCGTGTTTGCGAATGGAATGTTTTGCCGTATCGAATCCATAGAGAATTTTTGATTTTGCAAACAGCGGCGTTTCAGGCGAGTTAATATATTTCGCCGGCTCCTCTGCCCCTTTCCCGTCCCGCATCGGCTCAAAGAAACGGCCGGAGAATGCCACCACGCGCCCGGCTGAGTCCGCGATCGGAAACATAATGCGGCCGCGAAAACGATCGTACGCTCCTCGCTCAATTTCTTTCACTAAGCCCGAAGTAATAATCAGGCGATCGGAAAAACCTTTTTTCCGTAAGTGTCCGAGAAGTTCGCGCCATTCCGGTTTTGCATAGCCAATCCTGAAATGAGCCGCCGTTGCTTCCGTAAGTCCTCGCCCCCGTAGATATTCCTGCGCCGACACATGTACTTTGAAATTAGACTCAAAGAAGGAGACGGCCGCTTCCATTATGGCAAAGAGTTTGCTTCGCTCGTCAGAAATTTTTGGGTCTTCGCGCACGAGCGACACTCCTGCTTTGGCCGCAAGCGCTTTAAGCGCGCCAACGAAATCCAATCCCTCAAACGCTTCGACAAAGGAAAAAATGTCTCCTTTGGCGCCGCAACCAAAGCAATAGTACGAATTGCGTGCGGGCGAAACAAAAAATGAGGGCGTTTTTTCAGAGTGGAACGGGCAACGGGCGCGCAAATTAACCCCCGCTTTTTCAAGCTTCACATATGAAGAGATTACATCGACAATACTTAATCTCTCTTTAATTTGTTCGACTTCATTTGCCATAGCAGTTAGCTACTAGCTTATAGCTTTTAGCGCTTAGCTGAAAGAGAAAAAATACTTGACAGGGTGCATAGGATAGTGACATAATTGCGCCAGAATTTTTTGCGTTTATCCTGCTCTCCACACAACCCTAACCCCAAGAAAGGGGCAACAATGCTCACCGATCAGATCCGACCGATAACATCAGATCAATACACCGCGCTCTTGCAGCCGGTGAAAGCACCAACTCCCGAGGAGCTTTTCGAATTCCAGAGGCAACGACTCGCCGACAAGAAGCTCGCGCCGATCGGCATGTTCGACCACTTCAGGAAGCGCTTGCCAAGCGGACTCTTCCTCCTCGTCCCGCCCCAGCCCGCTTCGGTCGACAAGCTCAACTGGAACAAGCTTATGAGCCGAATCGAGCTTAGCGGCAAGACGGGCCGGAACCACCTGGAACCCATGGACCTCACGGACGAGATCGAGGTGCCGAAGGTTCCGACCATGCTCGTGGACGTCGAAGACGGCCGCGGACGGCGAAACACCAAACCGTCCCTGTCCCTCAAGGCCATTCCGGCGGAAGGCCGCAGTGCCTACCATCTCTGGAGGGGCTACATCCACGTCCTGCTGTTCCCCTCGGTGCTTGACCACCACTACCTCGAACTCATCGGCTCGCGCAACGAGGTCAAGCGTATCCCGGGCCTCTGCCTCTGCGGCGGGTGGCCGGTGCTCGACGACCACCGCTGGGGGGACGATGCCGATCAGAAGCGGGGTGCGCCGTCCTGCGGGAGGGTCGAGAGCTAGGCCCTTCTGCCGACTGGCGCGGACGAGTGTCCGCGCCAGTTTTTTATTTTTAAAAAGATCAAAAATATTATGATATATCATAATATTTTAGAGACACTCTTTAGTACTTCGTAATTCGATTCCCGCTTCCTAATTCTTTAATTATCAAGGGCCTCCCTTGATAATTTAACGAATGTCCGCGCCAGTTTTTTTAACTTTTACAAAAATCTAAAAGAGCGCGGCACCTCTTTTTTACATTTTTTATACCTTCGCCTTTCATCTCTTTTTACCCTGTAAGATAAAATTATCTTACAGGGTAAAAAAGATTACCATGGGGGGGCTAAAAACCCTACCATATATGGTAGGGTTTTTAGCTGATGGTGTTTTTAGATTTCGTGAATCAGAGGGTAGTAATCAGAGGGTAATTTTTTATCAAGGTTGTTGTCAAGGTTAAACCTTGATAGTTTTTAGATTCTACGCCGTTTTCTCCTGCGGAACAGGTTCCACAACCGGAACGGCCGGCCGCAATTGGGATCGCTTCACCATCTCCGCTTTTCGGCTTCCCGCAAATCCGGTGCCTGCGGGAATGAGGTGGCCGATAATAACGTTTTCTTTAAGACCGATGAGCCGGTCCTCAGCTCCTTTTACCGCCGCACCGATGAGCACCTTGGTCGTGTTCTGGAAGGACGCGGACGAAAGGAAACTTTTGCGGGTAAGCGCGACATCTGAAATGCCAAGCACCAAGGGTTCGGCCGTTGCCGGCTCTTTGCCCTGCGCCTTGGTCTCACGATTTACTTCCGTAAATTCAAAGTCTTCAATGATGTCCCCGATCGCAAATCGCGTGCTGCCCGGATCTTTAATTTTGCGGCGGGAAAAGAGTTGTTTAATGATGACTTCAATGTGCTTGCGAGAAATGGTTGCGCCCTGGAGTTCATAGATTCGATTGATTTCGGCAATGATATACTCCTGCGTTTTTTCGCGGCCCGCATGTTCGAAGAGTTCTTCAATATCCGCCGAGCCGTCCGTAAGAAGATCGCCCTCGTTCACCTGATCGCCGACTTTCACAAGCGCCATGCGTCGGAAATGCACCGTGTACTCAAGCGCCTTCTTTGTTTTCTTTTGTCCGGCATCAGGAAGAATCGTAATCACTTTTTCTTTGCCGTTGTCCATAATTTCTGAGATAGACCCGGAGACTCGAGCGACTAGAGCCGGATTTTTGGGCGTGCGCTTTTCAAAAACTTCTTCAACGCGAGGAAGACCGCGCGTAATGTCGCCGCCGACTGAGGCAATGCCGCCTGAGTGGAAGGTGCGCATGGTAAGCTGCGTGCCCGGCTCGCCAATGGCCTGCGCCGCAACGGTGCCAACCGCCTCACCGACGTCCACGAGTTCGTTCGTCGTAAGATCCATTCCGTAGCAATGCTGACAGATGCCGTGGAGCGTTTTGCACGTCATCGGCGAGCGCACCGAGACCGCGGAGACCCCCGCCTCTTCCACTTTCTTCGCATCGTCTGCGGTAAGGAAGGAGCCTTTTTTAAAGAGAACCTCTCCGCCCGCCTCAATTTCTTTCGTGATAAAACGACCCTTAATTGCTTTTGAAAGAGACACCTCAATGCCTGAAGCACTTTCTTTTTGAATCGTGATTCCCTCTTTCTCTCCGCAATCATCTTCGGAGATAATGGCGTCTTGCGCCACGTCGAAGAGACGGCGAGTAAGGTATCCTGCTTTAGCGGTATTAAGCGCCGTGTCGGAGAGGCCCTTGCGTGCGCCGTGCGTAGTAATGAAGTACTCAATCGGCGTAAGCCCTTCTTTCATGGAAGCAACAATGGGGAAACCGATGGTTTCGCCTTGCGTATTTTGAATGAGTCCTTTCATGCCGGACATCTGGGTAATTTGGCTCAAGGATCCCCGAGCGCCGGATTGCCACATGTCGTAGACAGGACCATTTTTCTCAAGGGCGTCGGGGATAAGTTTTTCGACTTCGTTTTTCGCCGCAAGCCAGATTTCAATAACGGCGCGCAATTTTTCATCAGCCGAAAGCAAACCTTCTTTATATTGCGCAATCACCTGCTCTTCTTCCGCGCGAGCCTTTTCAACGACTGCCGCTTTGCCTTCGGGAACACGCACGTCGCTAATGCTCCAGGTAATACCGGAGTGCGTCGCATAGCGGAAGCCGAATCCTTTGACCTTGTCGATAATGTCGGGAATAGCATCAAGACCATAGCGCTTTACGAGATCATCCATGAGACTCATCATGGTCTTGTGCTTCACTTCATCGTTCATAAACGGATAATCGCGCGGCAAAATTGAATTAAAGAGCAGCCGCCCGACGGAAGTCTCAAAAACCTTACCCTTCAAATGCGTGTATTTGGGGCTATCCGTCGGCATGACTTTAATCTTCGCGCGAAAGCCAACGGCACCGAAATCGTAGGCCGTAATCGCGGCGTTCGGCGTTGAGAAGAATTTATCTTCACCGGTTTCGCCTGGAACGATTTTCGTCATCCAGTAGCAGCCGAGCACGATATCGAGCATCTTGGTAGAGATAACGACGTCGCCGCTGCCCGGCTTCAAGATATTTTTGTTAGCCGACATTATTTCGCGCGCTTCGCTCTGCGCTTCCTCCGAGAGCGGAATGTGCACCGCCATCTGGTCGCCGTCAAAGTCGGCGTTGAAGGCGGGACAAACCAGCGGATGAATTTGAATGGCATTGCCTTCAATAAGGACCGGACGGAATGCTTGCACGCCCTGGCGGTGAAGCGTCGGCGCGCGATTTAAAAGCACGTATTTGTCTTTAATTACCTCTTCGAGAATGGCCCACACTTCAGGAATACCTTCTTCAATGAGACGGCCAGCGCCCCGGATATTGTAGGCAAGTTCTTTTTCGAGAAGCCGCGCAATCACAAAGGGGCGGAAAAGTTCGAGCGCCATATGTTTCGGCAAACCGCATTGATCGAGTTTCAAATCCGGACCGATAACGATAACGGAACGCCCTGAATAATCAACGCGTTTGCCGAGGAGGTTCGCCCGGAAGTAACCCTGCTTGCCCTTGAGGTAGTCGGAGAGTGATTTAAGCGGTCGGCGCTGTGATTGGCTCATGGCGCTAAACATGGTGTTGCCGTGGCGAATGGAATTGTCGATGAGCGCATCAACCGCTTCCTGCAAAATACGCTTTTCATTGCGTAAGATAACATCCGGCGCATGAATTTCTTTGAGTTTCTTTAAACGATTGTTGCGGTTAATAACCCGACGATAGAGATCGTTTAAATCAGAGGTTGCGTGCCTGCCGCCTTCAAGCGCAACCATGGGGCGAAGCGCCGGCGGGATAACCGGAAGGCGCACCATAAACATCCACTCCGGTCGGACGCCGGCATGGATCATTGCTTTAATAAGAGAAAGGCGCTTAGTCAATTTTGCACGCTCAACCGCGCCCGCATGTTCGCGCTCCTCTTCAAGACGCACACGCAATTTTTCAAGATCAAGTTTCTTAAAAACCTTGTAAATTGCCTCCGCGCCGATTTCCGCTTCAAAAAGCGAACTGTATTTAAGCGCAAAACGATGGTAGGTCATCTCATCAAGCACCTTGCCCTCATTTATAGATTCAATTTCCTGCTTGGCCGTGGTAACCAACTCTTTGAGTTTTGCTTTTGATTTTTCGTCTTTAGCCGCCTTAACCTTGGTTTTGTACTCTGCGTCAACTTCGCGAAGAACACGCGCTTTTTCTTCCGTAAAAACTTTCGTGATAATGTAGCCGGCAAAATAGACCACTTTTTCAATATCCGCCGCTGACGTACCAAGAAGAAGCGCGATGCGGGATGGAATGCCGCGCAGGAACCAGATATGGGAAACGGGGGTCGCAAGCTCGATATGGCCCATGCGCTCACGCCGCACAATGGAACGGGTGACCTCAACACCGCATTTTTCGCAGATAATACCTTTGAAGCGAATGCCGCGATATTTACCGCAGTAGCATTCAAAATCTTTCTCTGGACCGAAAATTTTCTCGTCAAAGAGACCGTTCTTTTCCGGACGCTGGGTACGATAATTGATGGTCTCGGGCTTCGTCACTTCGCCGTAGGACCACTCAAGAATATTGTCCGGTGAGGCCAATTTTATCGAAAGCGTGTCAAAATCCGCGGTTGTCGAAATAGTCTTTTTTTGATAGGGGCTTGCCATGGTAATTATATTATTAGCGAGATTCGCCACGCCGCTTCAAATCGACGTCAAGCGCGAGACCGCGGAGATGATTGAGTAATACGCTGAAGGACGCCGGCGTGTGCAAGTTCGAGATGCGCTCCCCTTTCACGATGGCGTCAAAGGCGGCAGAGCGACCGGCGATATCGTCGGATTTGATGGTAAGCATTTCGCGTAAAGTATACGCGGCGCCATATCCCAAAAGCGCCCAGACTTCCATTTCGCCAAATCGCTGACCGCCGGACTGGGCTTTGCCGCCAAGCGGCTGCTGGGTAATAAGCGAGTAGGGACCAATGGAACGCATGTGAATCTTGTCTTCCACCATGTGGTGCAATTTCAAAATGTACATGTAGCCGACGGCAACTTCTTGATTGAATTTTTCTCCCGTCCGGCCGTCGTACATTTTCATTTTACCGTTTTCATTGAAGCCGGCCTTTTTAAGCTCCTCCCTGATCTCCTCTTCGGTTGCGCCGACAAACGGAGGAACAATCGCCTGATAATTCAGGGTGTTTGCCGCGAGGCCAAGGTGGAGTTCAAGAATTTGGCCGAGGTTCATGCGTGATGGAACGCCAAGGGGCGTCAAGATTACGTCAACCGGCTCGCCGTCTTCCGTAAAAGGCATATCTTCAACCGGAAGGACTTTTGAGATAACGCCCTTGTTGCCGTGGCGGCCGGCGAGTTTGTCGCCGACCGAAACATTCCGCAGCTGCGCCACTTCGACATGAATGCGTTTAATAATTCCGCTTTCAAGCTGATCGCCTTTTTCGCGCGAGAAAACCTTAACGCCGATAACGCGGCCGCGCTCGCCTCCTTCAAGACGAAGAGAGGTATCTTTCACATCCTTGGCTTTTTCTCCGAAGATAGATCGCAGAAGCCGCTCTTCGGGCGTAAGCTGGGTTTCCCCTTTCGGCGTCACTTTACCAACCAAAATATCGCCCGGGCGCACTTCAGCGCCGATCATAACAATGCCGTCTTCGTCCAAATTGCGCAGTTTTGTTTCTCCTACGTTCGGAATGTCATGCGTCGTAACTTCGGGGCCAAGCTTGGTGTCACGCACGCTTACGGAGAATTCCTTGACGTGAATCGAGGTAAATTTGCTGTTTTCAACGAGGCGCTGAGAAAGAATGATCGCGTCTTCATAGTTCGCTCCGGACCAGCTCATGAAGGCGACGCGGACGTTTTGGCCGAGTGCCATTTCCCCGCCATCGCTCGTCGAAGTGTCGGCGAGAAGCGCACCGCGCTTTACTTTCTGGCCGGGAGCCACTGCGGGACGCTGATGGAATGCAGAAAAATCATTCGTGCGAGAGAAGTTCACGAGTGGATACGTTGTTTTATTCTTCCCTTCTACGGTAATGGAACGAGCATCAACGTGAGTGACCACCCCTTCTTCTTTGGCAAGGACAAGCCGGCCCGTATCGCGCGCTGCTTCATCCTCAATGCCGGTCGCCACCAGTGGCCGCTCGGGAACAATACAGGGCACGGCCTGCTTTTGCATGTTTGAACCCATGAGAGCTCGGTTTGCGTCATTATGTTCAAGAAATGGAATAAGAGAGGTTGCAATCGAGAAGGCCTCGTTGGTGGCAACATCGATGTAGTGCACCTCATTTTTATGCACCCGGTTCGGTTCGCCCTTGGTGCGCACCTCAACGTATTCATCGAGAATAGCTCCGTCTTCGCCAATGCGGGCCGCCGCATGCGCAATATTGTAACGCTCTTCTTCGAAGGCATTCAGGTATTTAATTTCTTTGGTCACTACGCCGTTTTTTACGACCGCATACGGCGCCTCGATCATGCCGAAATCATTGATGCGGGCGTAGGTCGCCAGGTGGAGAATAAGGCCAATGTTTGGACCTTCCGGCGTATGAATGGGACAGAGGCGCCCATAGTGAGAAGGGTGCACGTCGCGCACTTCAAAACCGGCGCGCTCTCGCGTTAATCCGCCGGGACCAAGCGCCGAGAGCGTGCGCAAGTGTTCAAGCTCAGAGAGTACATTCTCCTGCTGCATGAACTGTGAAAGCTGGTTGGTCGTAAAAAATTCTTTAATAGACGCCTGAAGCGGCCGTGGATTTATGAACTGGATGGGAAGCGATGTTTCTGCGTCAACGGTCGACATGCGGTCCTGGATATTGCGTTTCATGCGCGACATACCAACACGAACACGCTGCTGCAGAAGTTCGCCGACATAGCGGACACGGCGAAACCCCAGGTGATCAATATCATCCGGAAGAGCATGCGGCGTATTATTGAGCGTCAAAATCTGAGAAACAATGGTTGCAAGATCATCAAGTGAGACGGTGCGGCGCCCAAGCTCTTTTTCGTCAAGGCTCTTGTTAAAGCGCTGATTGAAGCGGTAACGTCCCACTTTCGAAAGGTCGTATCGTTCGGCGCTGAAAATCGAATCAATAAAGTCTTTGGCATTTTCTGGCGTAGCGAGATCGCCGTTCCGAAGCTTTTTATGGATTTCCACATAGGCCTCTTCGGCCGTTTTGGCCGGATCTTTCGCAATGGTTGCGGTGAGACAGGCTTTTGCGTGTGGATTGCTCGAAAGAAGCGAATACATGTCCTTGTCAAAATGCGCGCCGAGTACACGAAACAGAGAAGAAACAGGAAATTTACGTTTTCGATCGACTTTTACATAGATCGCGCCGTCCGGCTCGCTTTCAATTTCTACCCATGCGCCGCGAGCAGGAATAATTTTTGCTCCAAAAAAAGGCTTGCCTTTCCACTCCGCCACCGTAAAGAAAACGCCGAACGAGCGCGCGAGCTGCGGCACGATAACGCGCTCAACGCCATTGATGATGAAGGTACCGTGCGATGTCTGCATGGGAAAATCGGCAAGGAAAATTTCCTGCTCTTTTGACGTGCCGGTGGTTTTGTTCTTAAGCCGCACCATCACCCGAAGTACGGCGTCATAGGAGAGCATGTGCTCCTTTGCGTAGTATTCGTCGAACTTCGGCTCGGCAAGCTCAAATTTCGTAAATTCAAGCTCAAACTTTTTGCTTGAATAATCCTTGATCGGTGAAAATTCCTTGAATATCTCTTTTAACCCCTCTTTCAAAAGCCAATGGAAAGAAGTCGTTTGCGCTTCGACAAAATTAGGGAGTGCAGTAAGCGGTTTACGGAATCGGCCGAAATATTTTTTTGGTCCAATGGACGTAGCAATGGTTGCTTTTTTCATGCAAAAAATATCGTTACGCAAATAATAAAAACAAAAGAAAGTCCTTTCCGTTTTAAGGACCAACCGGAACGAACTGGTAGCTATTTAATTTTTTTGCGGTGCAAGCTTACTCGGGCCCTGGGAATACCAGGGTGAATTATCCCACCAATAATCCACTTTCCCCTTTCCGCCAAAACTCAATCTGCAGAGAATGTAGTGAGACGAGTATACGCCCCCTTAAAATTAAGTCAACCCCGTTAGAAGTAGGGCGCGTACGGCCAAGCCGGGCCATAAAAGCGTATTAAAAAGAACAACCTCAACAGCGTTTTACAAGGCATTTCCTGCGTCCGCGACTTCTAACGGGGTCAAGGGGTTATCCCCAGCCCCCCAGAAACAAGAAAGCCCTGGTTTTCCAGGGCTTCTTTAGGCTGAAATCCTACTCCAGCATTCGGGGGGTGACGACATCAAAGGCGTCGCGATCATACTCGGGCAGTGGCTTCGTTTTTTCTTTTTGCCGTCGAACGCTTGGCGGCCACTTTCTGGTAAGCGGTTCAAAATGTTCGCGAAGGAGATTCCTGCCAGATTCCTCGCCCGTCTCTTTTGTAACCATCGTTATCCCTTTCGTAATTTCCGTTTCTATAGTAACGATACCAACCATAAAAATCAAATTATACGATATATCGTATAATTTGATAAATCGACATTATTTTCTTTTTCGAGTTTTTTTCCAAGCTTCGATGTGGGCATGATTGCCCAAAAGAAGCACCTTTGGCACACGATATTTTTTCCCTTTCCAAGCAAGTATTTCGGGACGAGTATAGACCTGCGAAGCGGCAACGCGTTCCTCTTCAAGCGACCTGGGGTTTCCGAGTACGCCGGGAATCTGGCGGGCAACGGCATCCGCTACGACAAGTGCCGGCGCTTCCCCGCCGGAGAGCACGTAGGGACCGATTGAAATCGCCTCGGCTTTTAGCATCTTCTGCGCACGGATATCGATACCTTCGTAATGCCCTGCAATTAAAATAAGGTGCTTCAAACCACGCGCGTACCCACGCGCGGTTTTGTTGGTGAATTGCTTCCCGCCCGCAGAGAAAAAAACAATTTTCGTCTTGATGCGTTTGAGTTGGTCGTTTGATATATCAAATGATTTTCTGCCGCTGATATTTCGAAGAGCGGCCTCAACCGCTTTTACGGTGGGAAGCGCTTCAATCACCATACCGGGACCGCCGCCATAGGGACGGCGGTCGATACGGCGCCATTTGTCTTTCGTATAGTCACGCGGATTGTAATAAGAAACTTTGATAAATTTATCTTTCACGGCCCTGCCGATAATGGACGCGCCAAAATAACCCCGGAGTGCTTCAGGGAAAAGCGTAACGATATGAAAGTGAGTGGGTTGGTCCTTAGCCATTTTTCCTTAGTCTATAGCAAAACCACGCC
>MHRI01000004.1:12941-13276 GCA_001820935.1 Candidatus Taylorbacteria bacterium RIFCSPHIGHO2_01_FULL_51_15
TTTGTTTTTTCTTTTTGTCTTACTGACTATAGACTGTTTTACAATTTAAGATCTTCCATTGCCTCATCCACGGTACGGGTCGCTCCCGGACCCTTGCCGCCGATCGGCTCGCTGATCTTCAAATTTACTCTAGCGTTGTTTTTCATTCCAACCACCCTCAAGAGGGTCCGGATGGCTTTGGCGGTGTTTCCCGAGCGCCCAATAATCTTGCCCATATCCTGAGCATTCACATCAAGCGTGAGAAGCACCCCCATTTCATCGACAACGCGATTGACTTTTATATCATTCGGATTGTCAACCAAAGACTTCACAACATACTCCAAAAATTCTTGATC
>MHRI01000005.1:0-19904 GCA_001820935.1 Candidatus Taylorbacteria bacterium RIFCSPHIGHO2_01_FULL_51_15
CTAGCTTGTCCTGTCTATCACTCTTCGAAAATGATCAGTGTTTCTTCCTCACCCCGCTTGGCATAGTAGCTGGAGTTCCGTCGCTTGTTTTTTCGTCATTACACCCCGCAGCCGGTTTGCACCTTTGGAGGAGTTGGAACGGGAACACTTTGACCTCTGTCCACACCGCACCCGCCTTGACCCTGATTTCGCTTACGCTCGCCAACCTGCGCGGCGATCTTAGCAAAACCGGAGGCGCTGGAATAATTAATCCCAAGCATTTCTTGAGGATTTACATTTTCCCACTCGACACCCCTGTTCTTCATATACGCCGCGATGGTGAGGTAGGTATCGGGGAACCAATAGGAGTTAACCATAAGGGCCGTTTTCCATATATCCTCTTCACTCGCGCCCTCTGACGCCATAAGCTCCAAGAGCCCGAGCATTGCCATGCCGTGGTTGCAATCCGGGAAATGAACCGAATTATTACAGCATGGTCGATAAATTCCCCGCGAAATCTTATCGACGAGTTTCTGCTGTTTCTCGGTCATGGAGAAGAACATATGCCGATTGTAGTGATCCATCGGATGACCGGCCGCTATTGTCCACCCCGCGGTCGAGGCAAAGTTTCCGGCTCCGCCATAGGCGGGATTCGCCATTTCACCCGACTCGAGTATTTGATTTTTGCTTGCAAGACCAAGCGCCCAGAATAGATTTAGGAGATACCCCGCGTTTTCCCTCGTGAGTTTTAGTTCCTTGTTGTCTTGACCGATGAGGAGATTTTTATATTCGTCCGTGAAGGTTCCTCGCTCAGCATATACGGCCCTGAATTTGTCGGCATCAATCGCGCCCACACTGACAAGCTTCAGTCCAAGATCGCCCCAGACAATCGGCAAGGTGATTCCTTCAGACGGCAATACTTTCTGTTCCGATTTCGGAATCGCCTCTCGCACCTCGCTTAGCAGGGCAGGCGCCCCTTGCGACGGTGTCTTATACATCCAAGCGCCGGCAAGAATGAGCGAGGAGATCACGATACTTCTCCCAATCAGATAGTCTTTTTTGACTGCCGCTTCGGACGTGACTGTCTCCACGGGGATGTCTTTTGGCGTGTGATTAGTATTTTCCATGATTTATTCACTACAACAATCGGCAAGTTTATTCACTAAGTCCTCAAATTGAGGACTATCTTTTGCCGTGTTTTCTATTAAGCGACTGTTGATTAACTGGAGCTTAAGTGCCCAAAAAATCGAGTAGATTTTGTACGCCTCCTCGAATTTCGTTTTGGCCTTGTCTTTTTTACCTTCAGACTGGAGTTTGTTGCCGACTTCAATGAGTCGCATCGTGGCAGAAAGCAAATGCTTTGATATGCACCATGTTTCTCCCTCATGATCGGGAACCAATTCCGCTAAGAGTTTTTTTCGAAGATCTCTAATTTGGAGCGAGGTGTCAAAGTATTCATCCTTCTTTGTTTTTACTCCGGTAAAGAAGAAGTGTTCTTCAAGACTGATGAGATTCATCACCGCCACACTTAAGTCTTCAGCGGTAGACAAATCAACCGAAGCTTTCTCTTTGAGTAATTCTATTTTCGCAAGGAACTTGTCCATTGTAAGCGGTCTTGTATCCATAGGTTTAGATAAAGAAAATTAGGAAGCCGATAATAATCATCGCGAGACCTGCCCAGAATCTCACTCCTTTCATGTTCGAATTTTTCCATTCCTGAACTTTGTCCACGATTGCTTTATTGGCGGTTATCGCGAGCACCACTATGAGCGGCAAGGTAAGAATGACATTGTAGAGGAGGAGGTAGCCAAAACCGCTAAGGTATGTCACCTGATCACGAAGCAGGCCAATTACCATAAGATACGGTCCGCCCATGCAAGGGAATTGGCAGATACCCACAAGGAGGCCAAGTCCGAATGCGGCAGGGAAGGACGCCCTCTCCATCATCCGGGCCATGGCAGTGTGCGAGACAGTCGGAATTTTGAGCTTAATCGGGAATCTCGGGAAGAATTCATTCACAATATGTATCACTCCAAAAATGATGAGAATCGTCGCCCCGAGTTTTCCCATGAAATGAGGGGTATTGAACAGGTGCAACACCTTAAGAATGCCAAGACCAATCAAGAGATACGCGAAGAATATCCCCGCGATGTAGGTTCCTCCTATTTGAAGGATTTTTTTTCTTGTCATTTGCATGCCAAAGAGGAATGCAATGGTGATAAGAAGGATTGAGAACGAACAGGGATGCACGCTATCGAGAAGCGCGGAAAAACCAACCAGCGGTAAAAGCCACACGCCCTCCTCGCTTATACTCCAAAGGAAAGTTGAGAATCCCGAGCTGTACTTCAGCGCTACAATGAAAATGATGGCGCAAAGCGCCACTGCGCCGCTTATAATTATTTTTCTCATAGTATTAGGGCTTTACGATAGCTTTTATTTCAAGCGTGAGTTCCTGACCGTCGCTATTTGTAAGTGTCACAAATCGATCTATGGAACCAAGGCCAGCCGGTCCATGAGCGTTCGGATCATAGACCACTTTAATCACACGACTCTCACCGACCTTAACGATTTCATTGGCCGGAGGAACCGCTCCTCCATGTCCGGGCATGCCGAACGGGCCCTTAACGGTTTCATCCAGGCCGACAATATACGCGGATGTGCACATACAGGAGGTGACAATCGTTTTTATCGTGATTTCCTTATCGGTTAAGTTCTGTATCGTGAATTCCGTGTTCACATTTCCATTTTTCATGGATATCACTCCGAAGTCATATACAGTGTCGGAAACGGAGAATGAACCTCGAGCGGGGTGCGACCTTTGAGCGCTCGGAGCGAGGGCGGTGGCGAAACTGTTTTTCTCGCCCGCAATGTTTACTAAAGTGAAGCCCAGAATAAACAAGATACCAATGACGGAGCACGCAATGGTCACTTTCAACTTCATGGTGATGATATAAGCCGGATAAAAGAGAACACGCCAAAAGACTCGCGTATATGCGAATCTACAGGCCTAGAAGTAAGAACTTCTAGGCCCCTTTATCCTAGTTGCGGGCTATTCTCCAAAAGCGAAAGCCAACCTACGATTCTCTTTTTATAAAGATTGGCGAGAGGAAGAGTAGTATATAAGAGAGGAATCGGCCTTGTGGGTGGAGATAAAGGTAAATACCAAGAAAGAATGAAAACCAGAGCCCAAAAGAGAAGCAGAAGGAACATCACTGTCACGAAAACGGAGGGAGGAAAGGCAAAGAATGCGCTGTAGGCGGAGATATGATGCGCGATCAAAGCCAAACTATCCTGGGGGCACAGCGATACTCCAGCCGAAAATGGACACTCGGTAGTCATACGATCATTAGGGCCATGGGACAGGAGAATCAGACTGAAAAAAGCCACCCCAATGAAGGACGCCAGAACAAGAACTAAGATTATCCTTGCAAAAAGACGACTTCCCATAACAATTAAAATCACCTTCACTTAACTAAACTTGAATTGTGCATCCACACCATATACAAACCAAATAAGGCGGAGAGGATGGCGATCAAAATTGCTCCCCACACCACACTGCCAAAAGTAAGCCAAGTAAAGCCGGGCAAGGTTTCAAATAGGGCATGATGCAATTCTGCTCCTTGCACAGAGCGCCAAGGGATAAATCCTCCAAGAAGACAGAGCACATACGCTATTTCACTGCCAAGAATGCATTTAGAGATGTAATTTTTATATAACAACATGATAATACAATGTTATCACTCTAATAAATGACCTTTTTCATCGCCTCAAATTCTTCCTTGTTGACCTCACCCTTGGCATACCTCTCCTTTAAGATATCGAGTGCTCGCTCACCTGATCTTCCGCCACTGCCCTTACTTTCCCGGACGATCCAAACAATAAAAGCAATAATCAGAAACCAAAAAGCAATCATCATAAAACCCCCGCCAAACCAACCTAACATATTTCCTCCTCCCCAGACCCCATCATTGTAAAATCCATACATCATTTTTTTCTATAATTAATTAATAATTTATCTTATAATTTCTTCGCTTTAATTCGTAATGAATTCGACACCACCGACACCGAAGAGAGCGCCATGGCAAAACCTGCGAAGACGGGGGAGAGAAGCCAACCGAAAATCGGATAGAAAATACCGGTCGCGAGCGGAATTCCCACAATATTGTAGATAAACGCCCAGAAGAGATTTTGCTTGATGCCCTGCATGGTGATTTTTGAAAGCCGTATGGCTTTCGCCAATTTAGAAATATCTCCATGCAGAAGAGTGATACCGGCGGATTCAATCGCTACGTCCGTTCCGGTCCCCATAGCGATACCCACGTCTGCTTGAGCCAAGGCCGGCGCGTCATTTACCCCATCTCCGGCCATCGCGACCACTTTACCTTGCGATTGCAATGCTTTTATTTTTTCAAGTTTATCTTGTGGTAAGACATGGGCTACCACATCGTCTATGCCGACAAGCGAGGCAATATATTTTGCAGTTTTCTCGTCATCACCAGTGAGCATGACGACCTTGATACCAAGCATGTGAAGATTTTTTACCGCTTCTACCGACTCCGGTTTTACTTCATCGGCTACCATGACAAGCCCAAGAACCTTCTCTCGAGTTGCAAGCAGAACCGGCGTTTTACCTTGAGATGCAAGTTCGTTCAATGTTGTCGTATCAAAAGAAAGCTTGAGCTCATGTATGAGTTTTGCATTACCAACAAAATATTCCGTGCCGTTTGCTGTCCCTTTCACCCCTTTGCCTTGTATATTTTCAAAGTCTGAAATGTTAGATAGGGAAATGCTTTTTTCCTGCGCGTAATTTACAATCGCATGCGCGATCGGGTGTTCAGATTTCTTTTCAAGCGACGCTAGAATTGATACGAGTTCGTCGTCTTTTAGATTTGAAAGATTCTGAATATGAGCGAGGGTCGGTTTGCCTTTCGTAATCGTGCCTGTCTTATCCACAACTACCGTATTTACCTTGTGAAGCTTTTCAAGTGTCGCCGCATCTTTGATAAGAATGCCTTCCTTTGCTCCTTTACCAACTCCGACAATAATCGCCGTTGGTGTGGCAAGCCCTAGAGCGCATGGACAGGCAATAACAAGAATTCCGACAAATGAGGTAAGGCCAAATGAGAGGGCTTGCGAAAATTCAATATATTGAGAACCGATAATAAGCCAACTCCCTAGGGTGAGAAATGCAATCACTAAGACAATCGGCACAAAGACTGATGAAATCTTGTCTGCGAGCGCTTGAATCGGGGCGCGACTTCCCTGTGCATCTTCAACCATCTTTATAATATGTGCGAGAAGCGTTTCGGATCCTACTTTCGTAGCCTCAAAAACAAATGAACCGCTCGTATTTATTGTTCCAGATACCACGGCATCTCCGATCTTTTTCTGCTCCGGCATTGGCTCTCCGGTAACCATAGACTCATCCACAAAAGAGTGACCCTCGGTAATCACACCGTCAACAGGAATCTTCGCCCCCGGCTTTATCACAATTAAATCCCCGTGCTTCACCTCATTTATGGAAATTTCTATTTCTTTGCCACCACGGATAACGAGCGCCGTCTTGGCCTGAAGATTCAGAAGTTTTTCTATGGCATCACCAGTCTTTATTTTAGATCTCGCTTCAAGATATTTTCCAAGAGCGATAAATGTAATGACGATAATCGTCACGTCATAATACTGGTAACTGACATCAATAAAAGGCCGGAGCGCTTCCTCAAAGGCGGTGACGGCAAAGCTGTATAAAAAGGCGGCAACGGTTCCAATACCAATAAGCGTATCCATATTTGCCTTGCCATAACGGAGGAAACGAAACAAACCGAGGAGGTAAGGTTTTCCAACAACGAAGAGTATGTATGTCGCGAGTATGGGCAATAGATGATGAATAAATTCTCTCACGGTGTAGCTCATTTCCACCACAGCGCCATATTTCAGGGCGATATCCCATGCCATAACAAAGGCGGCAATAAGAGCAATCGGAATGGCCGACCACACTTTCGCTTTCATATCGGCCACTTCAGCAAGTTTTTCTTTTTTTGATTGGTTCAGTCCAAGATGGGCCGCGTGTTCGTCCGCGGACATCCCCATTTCCTCCGCAGATTGACCGCCGTGCACGCGAGAATTCCTCGAATCAACATCGAGCGAATAGCCGAGCGGTTCTATTTTTTTTGAAAGCGCTTGCGCGCTTGTCTTTGACGGATCGAAAGCCACTTTTGCTTTTTCGGTTCCATAATTCACTTCCGCGGACAACACACCATCTGTTTTCCTAAAAGTCCTTTCAATAATACCCGCGCAAGAAGCGCAATGCATTCCTTTTACTCTGTAGGTCTGTGTGTTCATGGATAGTGTCATTTGCGTTTAAGCTGATACACCTTCAATATTTCGGACTTGGCTTTCCGTATCTGTCCCGACTGTACCTGGCGCAAAATACAGCTCCCTAAGTGACCTTCAAGAAGCATATCCTCCATGTTTGAGAGCCCTTGCTTCACCGCGGAGGTCTGTGTAATGACATCAATGCAATAGGCCTTGCGCTCCACCATGTCTTGGAGTCCCCGCACCTGCCCCTCGATCACCTTGAGGCGCCGGATGAGCCGACTCTTGGTATCAGCGTGTGTATGTCTCATGAGTACAGGATACCCCTAGGGGGGTATCGCTGTCAACTACTCTGCGTGAATCTCTCTACGAATGACCCCACGGGACCGCGAGTACGCTTATCGAAGCCTACAGCTTCAGTACACCTTTTGGATTTTTTGTTCGCGCCGTCGCGCTTCAAAAAATCTCAAGAAGGTTTTCGATTCCCCGTAGCCCCTCACAATTCAAAACCCCGCTCTGGTGAGCGAGGATTTTGAATTGTGGGTGACCCTTAGTCACCCATCTGCGAACCCATTTTAGCACACAAGGACAGGCGTTAGGGGTTCCCCACACCCTTCCCCACGGCGAGGAACCCCTGCCTGGGCAAACCCCCTTGCAAACAAAGGAGGCGATGGATGTATCGCCGTAAAGTTCCTCCCCCGACATCGGTCGGTTCTGTCCCGCGAGCAAGGGAGTGGTGCGGGTGCTCGCGTGCCAGAACCTCCCTCAACCCGTCGCTCCGCAAAGCTCCGCGACGGGTTGGCCTCACGGCGGGAACGAGTGTGGATGGATGAACGGGTGGGCCACGCTGGACGAGTTAAGGCCACTGTCCTTAAGCGGCAGTGTCCTTTACGGCTTCGGTGCATCAGCCGACACTGGTTAAACGGGTGTTGACGGTTTTTAACCAGTGCAACCGGTTTTGACGAGTTCAGCCTCCAAAGGATTGCGCTGTTCCTGCTCTGGCTCTTCCCCCTTACCCCCTTCGCCTGCGCACGGAAACAGTCGCAACCCTTTTCCGGCTGGAGAAGGAACCGTTTTCTACGGGTTAAGAAACCCGCTCACCCGGTTGAGACGGGTGCCCTCGGAAGACTCGGAGCTTTCTCGGCTTCCCCAGCCCGCGCCTCGAAACTCCGAGACTTCCTCGGTGAAAACGGGTGCAAACCGGTGTTGACGAGTGCCAGCCTCCGAAGACTTGGCAGCTTTCTTGTCTTCGGCTTCACCCCCTTACCCCCTTCCGCCTTGGCCTGCGAAACTGCCAAGACTTCTCCGGCTGGGAACTGGTTCCACTGGTTCCGTCCACAGCCAAAATGGAGTTGCCGAAAAATCTCGGAACCTGTAAAAGCACCGTCGCTCTACCCGAAAGGAGTAGCTGCATTGGAGGCAGGAGGAACAACACGAATCCAAAGAGAGAGCGCATTACCGATGAACTGGACTTCTACCAAAGTGCCGCTTTGGCAGACCGACTGCGAGACGTTTCGCACGGTCGGTCGCCGGTTTGAACTTCGCGACGTGGCGACGACGGCGCATGAAGAGTTTGTGCCGCATTCGCGCGCAAGCACGGCCTCAGGGCGGAGCGCATGGGCACGACGGTAAGGTTCCAGCGCCCGAACCTCCGGCAGTCGGACGGGAGGATTTCGCTCTGAGCGTGTCCAACAAATCATGGATCGAATGCAACGAAAACTCTTCCTCGCGCTCGTCTGCCTTGTCCTGCTCGGCATAGGCTACATCATTTACTCTCGCTCAAACGCGAAAGCGTCGAAGGAAATGAAGACAGGAGTGAAAGCCATGTCTGATCCTGAAGCGCTCTTGAAGGAGTTGGAGAAGTAGCGGCCACGTCCAAAAGTGGATTGACCTATGAAAAGGAAAAAACCGCTCTTTTTTCTAAGAGCGGCTCGTTATGAGACCGCGCAATATTGGCAGGCTGGTCTGACGTTTCTAACGCTGGTTGCTTTATCCTGCTCCAGACTTTTCCTTTATGTGATCCAGCAGAGTAATCGCACGCCGGCTCACGTTCTTCGCGTAATGATCCAGTCTCTCGTATTCTTCGTTCCGTTGAGCCAGTTTAGCGGCGGCGGCAAGCTCAGCCATTTCTGTGGAAAGAACTTCGAGCTTCGCCACGAAACTATTCAACTCATCAAGGCCATTCTTCTTTACAAACTCTGGGCCAATGAGAATGAATGCTCCGGTCGCAATCCTACTCTGGAAACAGGCTTCCTCCGCTGTCGCCGGTGTTGGATTTCGCAGTAAGTTGGTGAACGTTGTGTTAAATTCACCAAGATATCCGCGCAATGTCCGCTCGTCTTGAGTTGAGCACGCTCCAACCGGGTATCCTTTGTAGCGAATCGCTGACATCCTCTCCAAACGCTCGGCATAACTACTTAAAGCCTTCACCGTGTCATGCTTGATCGCCCGTCTCGCCGCTGCCTCGTCCCCACTGTTTGCGGCATTGGTCAAGGCATCAATCGCAGACTTCAGATTCCGGTCCGGCGCGTGTAAGGGAAGTGTGAACCAAGCAAACTTTAGTGCCAGACGGCGCTCAAGTCGTTCTCGATAAAGATTGAGAAGATGAAGGTGCGCTTCTGCCGCAAGCTTGAATCCAGGACCGACCTCACTATGAGCTTCCGTTGCAAGAAAGGTGGCCTCTAAGGCTGATCGGTGAGCTAAACTCCACGTGCGGTTCTGCACGAACCCGGCGCCTAGCAACAGCGACAACAGTAATACACCATAGTATGTCCACTTACGGCGAGAATTACGGAAAAACGGAGGAAAAGTCTGGAGAAAAGCCTTTGTTAATATCCCACCTCGAAACAGTCCGTCGAAAACTGGTAGTTTTTTGTCAAAGATCATACCTAATCCTTCTTTGTGCCATTATGTCTCTTTTTCCACCATTCGACAAGAGACCTGATGGTATCTCCCCAGACTTCGACGATAAACATCACAGTGAGGTGCAGTCCGAGTAAAACGCCGCTCAGCGCGGATAACGCCTCGAAACTCAACACCACTCCCATCAAGATATTTGACGGCGGTAGTTCTTGTAGTCTCAGATATTTCGAGAATCCATCGAACCCGAAGGCGATCCCAATGCTCAGCACAGCAAATCCGATTTCTATTAGGTGCATCCAAACGAATCTGAGCAGTTTTCGTTTTTCGCTTGGGCGGATTGGCGGATCTCGAGTCGCATCGCTCATCTTGCTTCCTAATGCCTGATACCTTATGACTGACAACCGAGTGGCAGGTGAGGCTAGCTCTTGGTTCCTGATATTCGGGAAATTGCGCCGCCTTTTGTAAGGGAACCGAACGACACGTCAAGCAGAAAACATTGCTCCGAAGAAACACACCGGCCTCAAGGATAGTATTGTTCACGGCATGTCGAGCAGTTCGCTAGGCGTTGGGCGGACATCCTTGTCACGGCAGCAGGACGCTCCTACCGCCCGGTGCTAATCCTTGCAAAACCGCTCTGGCAGCAAGGAAGCGACCACGCGATTATCGCACACGATTAGGCTCGCTGCCGCGAACGCAATGTAAGCATATCTGACATCTTGCACTGCACCACGTCTCCACCCTTGCAAAGAGCCAAACGAATTAAGCCCTGGACGCCAGCTTCATTGCAAGGATTTATGGCGGCAAACAGGCCCTTTCACGAACGCCACAGTCATTAGTGTAAAGTTTGTTGACGCTTTTTCAAGGATTTTCCTTTCGATTTTGCGCTTTTTTTCTTGAGATTTTTGGCGAAAGCTCTGGCAAGAAAGTGTTGACTCTTGGCAATTCTCTGACTCTCGGCACTCCCGCACACGGCGGCGAGCCGCTCATCCTTCCCGCCTCTGCCCGCGCCACCCACCTATACACCTGTGGCGCGACCGGCACGGGCAAGTCCAAGTTCCTTCAGCATCTCATTCAGGAGGACATCAAAGCTTGGAGCAAATCGAATTGCGGCCTCATCGTCATTGATCCGCACGGCTCGCTCTATGACGACCTCATGGCGTGGCTCGCCTGGCATCCGGTGCTGCATAATCGGCCCGTGATCCCGATTGACCTTCGCCGGGACGACTGGGTGATTTCCTACAATCCCTTAAAGCAGCGACCGGCAGCCGACCCTGCTGTGCTCGTGAGCCAATTCGTGCAAGCAATGGCCTACGTCTGGGGCCAGTCCGGCACCGACGAAACTCCGCTCTTCGAGCGCTGGGGCAGCACGATCCTTTCGACGCTCTACGACAAGCGGCTCACCTTGCTCGAAGCGGAGCACCTGCTTGACGGTGTGATGAAGCAGCAGCGTCAGTCCATGACGGGGAATCTCAAGAGTCGATCCGCGGCACGGAACTGGCGGCTCGCCGACACCCTTAGCCCGAAAGATTTCGAGTCGCACATCGGCAGCACGGTCAATCGCCTGCATCGCTTTCTTGAGACCGAGGCGCTCCGGCTTGCCTTCGGTCAAGGCGGCGCTTCGCTTGATCTTGCAGCAGCCATTGAGGAAGGGCACATCATTCTCGTCAGCCTTGCGACCAGGGGAAATCGCGTGTCCGAGGAAGACGCGGCTTTGTTTGCGACGCTTCTCCTTACCGACCTCTGGACAGCGGCGCGACAACGACCCAAAGGCGGTGGGCGGAGTGCTCCCAAACCGTTTTACGTTTACCTGGATGAGTTTCAAAATTTCGTGACGCCGACGATTGCGAAGAACTTGGATCAAGCGCGCGGCTTCGGCCTGCACCTGACGCTCGCGCATCAGTTCCCGAATCAGCTCCTTCATACGGGTGCGCGCGGCAAGCAGGTCTATGATTCGGTGTTCGTCAATGCCCGAAGCAAGGTCGTGTTCGGCATGGAAGGAGAAGAGAATCTGAAGCCGTTAGCCCAGTCCCTCTTCATGGGCACCATGGACCCGGACAAGATTAAGCACGAGATTTATTCAACGAAAGTCATGCGTTATGTGGAGGAATATCGCACAGCTTATAGTCGAAGCACCGGGAGCGGTTCGGGTGGCACCCATCAGAGCGGCGGCGCGTCAGGCTCCGGTTCTGGCGGCACCACTGAGCTACCGCGAGCGTTTGGGCAGCGAGGGGCGCGAAGCCGCTCTGAAAGTGAATTTGCCTCAACCTCCGAGAGCCGCAGCGATTCATGGTCGCAAAGTCACAGTTACGGCCAAAGCGATTCGTCAATGCTCATTCCCGTCATGGACAAGGAGCTATCGTCTCGCGAATACGAAAGTCTGGAAGAGCAGTTGTTCCGCGCAATGGCGGTGCTTCACGGCCAAGACCAGCGCCAGTGTGTGGCCCGTCTCGTCGGCTCGCGCCTGCCCGTCTCGCTCTACACGCCGGACATGCCGGCGTCATACGCCACGACGGAATTCGTTGAAGACTACATCGGGACTCTGTTCGAGAAATGGCCCTTCGCACTGCGAACGGTCGATGCGAGAAGAGAGCTTGCCGAGCGCGAGGCTCGATTTACCGAGGATGCTGTCCGTTCGCTCGTGGACGAGCCGAAGACTTCCAAACGGCGACTGAAGTAGCCGTGCTATACTGGCGCGCATGATTTCCTCAGCGGGAGATTCCATCGAATATCAGGAGCGCGACTTTGCTTTGCTGCGGGGACTCTTTGAGTCCCGCGTCATGACGCTGGAGCACCTGGCGGCACTGTATTTTGAAGGGCGCAAGGAAGCGGCGAAAAAGCGCATCCAAAAACTGAAAGCTGCCGGACTGCTCGCCGAGCGTCCACGGCGCGTCAATGAACCTTCCGTTCATTTCCTGACGGCCAAGGCCTTCAAACTCCTCTTGGAACACGGCTACCTGGCCGCGTATCCGAAGTTCAGCGAGTCCGCCCTTCTGAAACGAGCGCAGGTCAGTCCCCTCACACTGCGCCATGAACTCCAGATCATGGACGTGAAAGCGGCACTCTACGCTGCCATAGCCAAGACCACGACATTCAAGGTCGTGGAATTCAGCACGTGGCCCGTGCTCTACGAATTCACGGCGCGGCGTCCCGCGACGAGCAGAGCCGCTGCATCGTCTGTTTTGGTGAAGCCTGACGGCTTCATTCGCATCCACGAACAGGAACCGGGCGGCGGATTGTCCGAGCACACGTTTTTCCTTGAGGTAGATCGAAGCACCGAGACACAAGAAACGCTCGTGCTTCGCGCCGCTTCTTACAACGACTACTACCGGCGCGGCGGCCTCGCCGTGCGAAACGGACAACCCGCTTCCGCTTACAAAGACTTTCCATTTCGCGTGCTCATCGTGTGCAAAAGCGAAGAGCGGCGGGACAATCTCGCGAGGCGTTTGCTGCAAAACAATCCGCCGACACTGACGCAGGCGTGGCTTACGACGATGGAAGAAATCATCTCGCAGCCGCTCGGAGCAATCTGGGTGCGACCTGTGGATTATCGGGACGAAAGGAGACAAGGAACTGCTTCGACGCTCAGAAAGCACGCTCTGTTCAGGGATTGAGTGCGGCGTTTGGGCGTTCTGGAGTTTTGATGCGCTCATCCACAACGCTTCACAGTTGCGCGTGGTATTCTTTCAACATGCGATTCAGGACATAGCGATAAGCTCCCGCCAGAATTGGCCACGCGAGCCGACGGTTTCACCGCGCCTTGCCTTCTTGCGAACTCACAGAATTGGCCGTCCTCTCCTACGAGTTTCGGGAAATGCGGAGGTCAGCAAAGGAGCGACGAATGTCAGTTTCCTAGCGCTCGATTAGAAAATCGTAAATCCTTCCGTCGTCGAAGGACTCTCGCCAAAAGGCAAAAGAGGTCCGACATTCCTGCCAGACCTCACGCAATGCTTAAAAGCACCAAAACTATTGCTTCTGCAGTCCGACGGGACGGACTCGATAGAGTTTCATGCTTCCAGTGGGAGAAACGAGAAAATGTCGAGAGCCTTCACTTTCCGAAAGCACATTGAGTGAAAGCGCTGGCACCCACTCTCCTCCCAGCGAGTCTTTCTCTTCGAGCTCGCCCTCAACAGTGACCGTGAGTTGAAGTTTCCCTTGGCCGACTCTCCTGAAGAAGAGAGTAGGGAAAGAGATGTTTGGGGGAACCTCGGATCGGCGGAGTTCATTTCCATCTCCGTCGAACACTTTGAATCGTTGATTTTCCCAGAGTGTGTACTCAAGCCTTTTCCACCACGCACCGGGATTCCCTGGTATGGCGAACGCTCTTGGAATAAGGAGATGTCCTTGTGAAAGACTCCCTGCTATCGCACCCATCGCGCAGTAAGTCTCAAGGTCATTCCGAAGAGTGATGGTCGAGAAAATGAGCGGTGTTGGCGAATCATCCCAAGCCGTAATTTCAAAACCAGTAATTCCTCTTGTGAGAATGGTAACAGGGCCCCTGTATTCCACCCTAAACCGAATGAATTCTTCGGGAATCGCCCACCCATCTACTCGCTTCTCCAAATGGAAATAAGGATTTAGACCCCCTTCTTCCGATTGAGCGTATAACACGTCAGCAGAGTCATATGGCGACGGGAGACCGCTGTCAACAAAGACTTCCACAATTAACCCATATGACTCATCCTGTGGGCTCAAAACACGCAATCCTCTCAATTTATTCTCGAGAAACTCACGGAATTCAGCGTATGCGAGAGTACTCTTGAACGTGAATGGTTCAGGTGCAACTCCCCCGCTTTTGGGGTAGAGTCCAACCCTCACTTGTAGCTCCCGTTCCGTAACCCTCTCTCCGACGGGTAGTGTAGAGATCGGTTGTCCAAAAAGTGTGCCGATGAGGCACAGGAGTGTGCCTACCGCAAAGACGCAAAAGCAACGAAAGCCCTGAATGAAGACGCGACTGATAGTGCGCATGGAATAGCAATTTCGTGATCCGACTATCAGCCCAATATATTGCCCCCCCCGCACTTGTCAAAACAAAAAAGCTTCTTTTCGCCAATGAGTTACAAGAGGCGGGATCAAATTTCGTGGGATTTGCGGCGACCGCCCAATGCAGGAATCAACGTCGTTTTCCGCGTTTTGGACATGATCGCAGGAAGTAAAGTTGACTTGATTGTCAATTAGAAAATTTGAAAATAGTTTGGGGAGGTCAAAATCTCGTTGGGAACCCTCATGGAACATCGCAATGCATTGCCAACACGATATTTGTATAGGAATACCCATCGCAAACGCTTCTTTTTCGTTCATTGACTGGCCGCACGTAGCGTATGGCCAAGAAACCATCTTACCTGAAGGCGAAATCGCCACAAAACAGGCGCAGGCGATTCGCGAATTACCAGCTTCGTTTTTTGCGTTGCGCACGAAAACGACTACATGCTGAAAGAGCAGCGCCACCATGCTGCCCGTAGCAGCACTGCTTTTGGCAAAGCCAGCGGGGAGCATTCGCAAGAACAAGCGACCCTTTCGGCTCGCTTGAACTAGACACGAAGCATTACTCGGAGTTCGTCAGGCCCTTAAACTCGTCGGCTGCTTGCCGTCCGCGAGCTTCACCCAGTCGCAGGATCAGTGTGAACGAACTTGACCGAGCATCACTTCCACTGACCGACTGAGTTTTCCACAACGGCCCCTGGTTGGCGAACGTGGTATCATGCCCCATTGGACTCGGTTCATTTCCGAACCGTCCGTTCTTCCACGAAAGGAATATCCCTATGCCCAAACGAAAAAGACGCACTGCCGCTCCTTTGCGGCTTCCTCCTGACGGCTCGGAGGCCGTTTCGCAACTCGCCACCGGCACTGGCTGGTCAACCAACGAAGCGTTGGCCTTCATTGTTCGCGCCGGCTGGAACGCCTTGAACAGCGGCGCAGATAAAATCCCCGCCTTCCGATCCGTGATGACAGCGGCCGTTGCCCATCACGAAACCGAGGTAGCCATGCGCAAGCGCCTCGCCACTACCGCAGAGAAGCTCCGCTCCGCGCGCCGAGCACTCGACACCCAGAAAGGAGACCCCGATGCAAACCGCAGAGACAAGCAGAGCCACCACGGTAGCCCTGCTTGAACGATTGAAACGACACATGCCGGAAATATGGAGTCAAGCCGAAGTCGTTGGCCAATGGGTTTGGCTCGAATTCAACATCGCACCGGAAAAGTGTGTGCGAACTAAGCTCAAGGCGCTGGGCTTCCATTGGAACGGCCACCGCAAATGCTGGCAGCACCCATGCGGAGTTCGGAGCGAACGTTCGAGCCGTGACCCGCGCGACAAATATGAAGTCACGCCTGCCAGTGCGCTTCCGTTGAACGAATTCACGCCAGGCGCAGCCAAGGAATTCAAAGTGGTAGCGCTTCGCGAATGTCCGTTGCCCGAGACCCTGCTCGTTTGCGATACACCGGACAAGGCGCATGAATACTGGCGTCTTCACATCGCCACGAATCCTTACTTCAATCCCGAATGCGAGTGCTTTGTGATTCTCATGCTCAACACGCGCCACCGCGTGAAGGGCCACCAACTCGTCACCATCGGCACGATGGACACGCTCTTGGTGCATCCGCGCGAAGTCTTTCGCGCTGCCGTTATCGTCGGAGCCGCACGCATTGTTCTGATGCACAATCACCCTTCGGGCGAGCCGGCTCCCTCCGAGGCTGACATCAAAGTTACGCGCGACCTCATTCGTGCGGGTCAACTGATCAAGATCGACGTTGTCGATCACGTCATCGTTGGAAACCCGAATCATTCGAGTTTGCGGGCATTGGGATACTTCTATCAGTGACCACGCTCCGGCTGCTCAACAGTCGGGGCTTTTTTCTGACAGCGATCACTGACAAACGGCAAATGCGCCGACACTCTTGCCCAGGCCACTAATTTTATCGTATAATCGCGACACATGAAGCATGGGGAAAATGAAGCATTCTCCCGCGTCCTGATTGATAAGGCGTTGGAGTTTAGCGGTTGGGATTTGCTCGACGCACGCCAAGTGCGTTTTGAGTTACATGGGACAACGGGACGAGCCGACTACGTTTTGAGTGGAGAGCGCGGCCCCTTATGCGTGCTGGAGGCCAAACGGGACGCGGAAAACGAAGACCCTTACGACGCAAAAGACCAGGCACGAGGCTACGCGGAGAACCTCAAGGCTCCCTTCATCATTCTCTCCAACGGGCGCGAGCATTGGTTTTGGAATTACACCCGCAAAGACCAGGACGCCTACCGCATTGAGCGGTTGCCCTCGCTCGACGATCTTGAACGGCTCCGGCTGAAAAATCTTCAACCGCCACGCCCGTTGATGAGCGAGATCATCACGCGCGATTACCTCAAAACATTCCGCCCGGACTTGACCGTCCGCCGTTATCAAATCGGGGCGATTGACAAGGTCTCTCAAGATTTCGACGAAAAGCGCCTCCGCAAATTTCTTTTGGAAATGGCAACCGGCACGGGCAAGACGCTTCTCTGTGCGGCCCTCATTCGCCGTTTTCTCATCACGCGCAATGCCGAGCGCGTGCTGTTCATCGTTGACCGTATCGAACTCGCGAAGCAAACGCTGGAAGATTTCAGCGTGGTTCTCGCCGAATACAAACCTGTCCTCTACAAGACCGCGCGGCGCAGGCCAGGCGAATTGCTCGGCTCATCCGTCGTTGTCGCGACGCTGCAATCACTCATGGTGGATCGTCGTTACCGCGAAGAATTCACGCCTTTTCATTTTGATCTTGTCGTAAACGACGAGGCGCACCGCTCCATTTATGGTGACGCCCGCGAAGTCGTTCAATTTTTTCAGGCCACGCGCATCGGCCTGACTGCCACGCCCAAGGCATACCTGAAGAACGTCAACGTCGAGGAACTTCAGCGCGAACATCCAAAAGCCCTGGAAGCGCGGTTGCTTCGCGACACCTACAATTATTTCGGCTGCCAACCGGGTTTCCCGACGTTTCGTTACGACATCATTGACGCGGTGAAAGACCCCGAAGGTCCGTTCCTCTGTCTGCCGAAGATCATTGATCTTCGCTCTGACATTACGACGAAGGCGTTGGCTGAATCCGGCTGGGCGGTCGTAGTCAATGAGCAAGAGGAGAACTTCAAGATTCAAGACCTTGAAAAGAAGATTTTCACACCTCGTCGCAACGGCGTCATGTGCGAAGCTTTTTTGAAGGAGGCGCAGCGTGACCCGGCGGGCAGCATCGGCAAATCCCTCGTGTTCGCCGTGAGCCAAAAGCACGCGACTGACCTCACCAAGATTTTCAACGATCTTCAGCCAGGGATTGCCGTCACCATCACAAGCCGTATTAAAGACGCTTCTGCCATCGCCAAAGACTTTCGCGATGGGAAGCGCGCCGAACGCATCGCCGTTTCCGTGGACATGCTTTCGACGGGCTACAACTGCCGCGACCTTCTTAACATCGGTCTCATGCGCCCGGTCTTTTCCCCGACCGAATACATTCAAATCAAAGGGCGCGGCACGCGGCTTTTCACATTCAAAATTGGCAACACCGAATACGAGAAGAAGAATTTCTTCATGCTCGATTTCTGCGCGGTCGCCGAATACTTCGAGGAGAAATACGACTACAGCATTCCGTTGAAAGTGCCGCGTGAGAAGAAGGAACAGAAGCCGACGACGTATCCGCCGAATGTCCGCGAAGCTGAAGCGATCCACGAGGGCGAAGGGGCACCACCTGAAACGACCCCGCCAGCGCCACCGCGCGAAATCCCCACCTGGGAAGGCGTGGACACGCTCATCAGCCGCGAAATTACTATCGTCGGGCCGGACGGCGAGAAAGTGGACGTGATGACCTTTCGCGGTGGTTACGAGCGCGACATTCGCAAGTTCGTCGAGCAAACACCGGAACTCAAGGCGGCTGTGGAAGCCGAAGACGACGATGTCGTTGAGACCATCGTCAACGAGCAGTTCTATCACCGCCCGGAGATGTTCTATTCGCCCGACAAGCTCGTTCTCTCCTACGGCGTGCCCGCCAGCACTCCCGCTTTCGTCTATAATGCAGTCGGGCGTAAACCGCTCCCGACCCGTGACGCGATTGTCTCCGACACGGTTGACTCAATCTCAGCGCGATTCAATCTCCGTTACACCGAGCAGAAGTGGGTTGACGCCACCGCCCAATTGATCGCCGAGGACACCCATTCACTCCGCAAATTCATGGACGGCGACATGACTATATTCAGCGCCAGTCAGTTCAACCGGCTCGGCGGCGTGGCCGCACTCTCGCGGTTCGACGCGCGCGAAGCAGTCTTTGAGGCATTGCGGCAGTCCACGCTTGTCCGGCAGTCCTTGCTGGCAAGCTCGCTCGCGGAGTAAAATTTGAAACATGGCTTCCGATCCACAACTCAAAACCAACGGCTCTAATTTTTTCTCATCCGGCCTGCGCCAGAAAGTGGACCAACTCATGGACATTCTCTGGGCGGGCGGCGTGAACAACCCGATGGATTCCATCGAGCAGATTTCCTATTTGCTCTTTCTTCGCTTACTCACCGAGAAAGACGAAACCCTTGCTTCGCTCGACAAGAAATACACCCGCATCTTTTCTGGAGAATGGTCGCGTTACGCTTGGGGAAACTTCGTTACGCTCACGGGTGATAGTCTGTTCAATGCCGTCCGCGATGCCATTGAAAAGCTTCACGAACTGCCTGGCCTTACCGACACCGGCAAACTTCTGTTCAGTCGCGCGACGCTCAAAATCTACGACCGCCCGACGCTTCGCGCGGTCGTTCAAGGAGTTCAGGAGCTGGATCTGGCGGCGCACAATGGCCACGACTTCAAGGGGGACATGTATGAATACCTTCTGTCCAAACTCTCCATGTCCGGCACGAACGGCCAATTCCGCACCCCGCGCCACATCATTGACCTCATCGTTGAACTCGTGAACCCGCAACCCGGCCAGCGGATTTGCGATCCCGCGTGCGGCACGGCGGGCTTTTTAATTTCCGCTTTCACCCACATTCTGCGGCAGAACACCAAAGCCGCCGACCTCAAACGCGGCCACGTGGACGGCTCGATGCTCAAACCCGTGCAATGGAAGTTCCTTGAACAACAGGCGTTCACCGGCTTCGACAACGATGCGAACATGGTGAAAATCGCCATCCTCAACCTTTATCTTCACCAGTTGGAACGCGCGAAGATTGAGCATTACAACCCGCTCACGACCGGCTTTGGCGGCGTGTATCCCGGCCAGCAATACGATGTCTTCCTCACCAACCCACCGTTCGCCGGCAGAGTGCAGGAGGAAAGCATCCTGGCCGACCTCAATTACAAGCTGAACACCCGCGCCACCGAGTTGCTGTTCCTCAAATGGATCATTGACCATCTCACATTCGGCGGACGCGCCGGCATCATCGTGCCCAACGGCGTCCTTTTTGGCTCGACGAATGCGGCGACCCGCTTGCGCGAAACACTTTTGACCGAGTGCGATCTGCAAGCCGTCATCAATCTGCCCAGCGGCGTTTTCAAACCCTACGCCGGCGTTGCCACTGCCGCGTTGATTTTCCAAAAAAGTGCCACAACAAAATCCGTCTGGTTTTATGATCTCACCGCCGATGGTTTCAGTCTGGACGACAAGCGCACACCGATTGACGCCAATGACATCCCCGACGTGCTTGCGAAGTGGCCGAGCCGCGAAGAAGGCCCGAACAGTTACCGCGTGCCAGTTGAGAAAATCAGGGAGAACGATTGGAGTCTTGCCGCAGGACGCTACAAGTCCGTGGCTG
>MHRI01000005.1:19914-25285 GCA_001820935.1 Candidatus Taylorbacteria bacterium RIFCSPHIGHO2_01_FULL_51_15
GCGGCGAAGCTTTGCTCGCACGAATCGGCGGAAAGAAATGAAACGCTGGCCGACAAAATCGCTGGGCGAACTCGCAGGCGGAGGGCAATATGGTCTCAATGTTGCGGCGATGTCAGAAGGAACTGGTGTTCGCTTTGTCAGAATTACAGACATCACACATGCCGGTGAACTCCGGCACGAAGCACCCGCGTTTGTTCCTGACAACACGCCGGAACTCAATAGCTACGAACTTAAAGACGGTGACGTGCTTATCGCCCGCAGCGGGGCGACGGCGGGAAAAAGTTATATCCATCATTCATTCGGTGAACGTGCCGTGTTCGCTGGATACTTGATTCGTTTCCAACCGGACACTACGAAAATCTTGCCACGTTTCATCGGCGCATTTCTGCAAACTCCAAATTACTGGAGGCAATTAAATTCTCACAAACGGGCAGTTGCCCAGCCGAACGTAAACGCGAAACAATTGGCTTCGCTTGTCTTGCCTGTGCCACCGTTGCCGGAACAAGGCAGGATCGTGAAGCTATTAGCTGAAGCGGACGAATTGCGTAAATTGCGCACCAAAGCCGACCGCCGCGCCACCGACCTCATCCCCGCCCTCTTTCACGAAATGTTCGGCGACCCGGTTACAAACACGCGCAATTGGAAGCGCCAACCTTTCGCTGATTTACTTCATGGAATTGATAGTGGCTGGAGTCCAGTTTGCCACGACAGACCTGCACAACCAGATGAATGGGGCGTGTTGAAACTTGGCGCAGTTACTACCTGCCGATATCTCGATACTGAAACCAAGGCCCTACCAGAGAATTTCGCCCCGCGTCCCGAACTTGAAGTTAATGTTGGCGACCTGCTCTTTACCCGAAAGAACACTTACGAATTGGTTGCAGCTTGCGCGTTCGTATTTCAAACTCGCCCCAAACTCACGCTATCAGACTTGCTTTTCCGCTTTCGACTAAGGCCGGATGCTGGAGTCGATCCTATTTTTCTGTGGGGGCTTTTGACTGTTCCAAGCAAACGCAAACAAGTTCAAACTCTCGCTGGCGGCTCGGCTGGTTCGATGCCAAACATCTCCAAGGCGCGATTGATGACACTGGCAATTGAACTGCCCCCGCTGACCTTGCAAAGCGAGTTCGCCCAGCGAGTGACGGAAATCCGCGCGCTTGAAGCCGGTCAAGCCACCAGCCGCACCCACTTGGACACCCTCTTTCAATCCATGTTGCACCGCGCCTTTAACGGACAACTATGACAGTAGGAAGTCGATTTGAAAAATTCCTTGCAGCGCTCATGTTGACATCGGATCAACAGTCCGACGGCAGCACCAAACATACGGGCGTGAGGCAATGTTTAGACGCACACTATTACGGAAGTTACTATGCGGGTAACGGTTTTCTCGTCGGTTCATGGGGAAAATCCACAGAAATCCGACCGCCGCGTGATATAGACATTATGTTCGCATTGCCGAAGGAGGTGTATGACCGATTTCAGACGCGTCCCGGAAACAAACAGTCGCAACTTCTCCAAGAAGTGAAGGCTGTATTACAACGCACTTATCAAAACACAGAAATGCGCGGGGACGGACAGGTTGTAGTCGTTCCGTTTGTTTCCTACGCAGTGGAAGTTGCTCCTGCATTCTTTCTTCAGAACGGCCAGTATTTCATTTGCGATACCAACGCGGGCGGAAGCTATAAGACCGTCGATCCCAAAGCCGAAATCGCAAATGTTAAGCAATCAAACGATACGACGAACGGTAATACGCGAGACTTAATTCGCATGATGAAGCGTTGGCAGGAATACTGTAATGTGGAGTTAAGATCATTCTTAATTGAACTTCTTTCGATAGAGTTCTTGGCCTCTTGGCAACATCGCGGCAACAGCACGGTGTATTATGACTACATGGTTCGGGACTTCTTCTATTTCCTAAAGAATAAGTCCCAATGGAGTTCAGTCACCGTTCCAGGCACGCACGAGTCAATCCTATTAGGTAACACGGGCTGGCAAAGTAGAGCCGAGACAGCGTATGATAGAGCGGTGAAAGCTTGCGAGCACGAGGCCCAAAACAGGCCATACTCCGCCGCTGATGAATGGCAAAAAATATTCGGCACCGACATTCCTTCGGGATAGGAAAACTTATGGCTGAAAAGTTGGAACAATTGATCCAAGAATGCAGAAGACAATCAGAGGGGTGTCTTTACACTTCCACGTCTCTTTTTATTTGGTTGCGCACGTTACGTTATTTGAAGGTCATCTTTATCGTTGCGCCTTTGATTCTGGGTTCTCTTGCCAGCGGCAAATTACTTCTTAGCTTGGCCTCTCCAAACGCCAAGATTTTTGCCGCTGCGTGTGCCTTCTTCGCAGGACTTTTGCCGTCCATTTATGCTGCTTTGAAATATGATGATCGCCTGAAAGAATGTATTACGCTCTCGGCGGAATTCAAAAATTTGCAAGATCGGTTTCGCCAGGCGGCACTTATCGCCTCACAAAAAGAATTCCCGGAATTTGAAGCACATTTCAACAAACTGATGGAGAGGCTCGAAGTGGCACGAAGGTCGAGCTTCACCGCCCCCGAATGGTGTTTTCGACGAGCGCAGAAGAAAGTCAAAAGCGGCGACTACCACTACGACGTTGATATCGCAAAGGGAATCTCCCACTAGCAAAAAGCGACCCTTTCGGATCGCTGCGTTCAAAACGGTAACATTCTCTTTAATTCGTCGGGCGAGTAATCCGTCGGCTGCTTGCCGTCCGCGAGCCTCACCCAGCGGCAGAAGCGGTGCGGCGAGACTTGCTTGAGCACCGTCTCTGCGCATCGCTCGCCCGCTTCGTTCCCATCCGGCAGAATCCAGACGCGGCCATCGGGCTTTACAGACGCAACGATGAGCTTTGCTTGATCCTTGCTACACGACCAGCCCATGAGTCCCACGGCATTGGCCAGACCAGACTGCCAAAGCCACCAAATCGAAGGGAATCCTTCCACAACGATGAGATCGCTCTGCGGCTCGGTGATGCGATAGCCGTTGTAGAGGAAACGCGATTTCTCGAATCGGTGAATGACACCTTTGCGCTCGCGCTCCCCAGGCAGGCGGTAACGCGGGTTCTCATCAGTGATGAGTGCATCGTCAACAACGCGGCCAGCGTAGCCGACTAAGCGCCCCTGCTGGTCGTGCAGTGGGATCGCGATTCGATCTTTCAGAAGTCCCCGAGCACAGAAGCCCAAACCAAAGTGCGCAATCGTCTCTGGCGTGAATCTTCTACCCGCCAGATACGGATGCGTCGGATCAAGCTGCTTCAGCGTGAAGTCGAGCGGCTCGTTTACGACGACCGGCAGATTGCTTTTCGCTGCTCGTTCCGGCACTGGTGCGGCAGCAGGCGGTGTCGCCTTCTCTCGCTTCGGCTCTTTGCGTTCAGGCGCAAACTTCTCTTGGAGCATGGCGGCGACTTTGGCCACGTCCTCGCCGTTCTCGGGGTCCCGTCTTTCCATGAGGACGGCGAAGTCAAGGAGGTTGCCCTTCCCGCCACAGCCGAAGCACTGGAAGATTCCTTTTGCGAGATTCGCGGAGAAGGATTGCGAATTCCTTTTCCCGCCATGATTCGGGAGCGGGCAGAAGCCGTGATGCTGGTCGCCTTTGCCCTTAATCGTCACCCCGTAATGCGTGAGAACGTCCGAGAATTTAAGCTTGGCGCGAAGCGCTCTGAAGTCAATCCATTGGGACATACCGATTCCTTTCTGGTTGGTGATTGGCCCTGAAGAACAGTTCCCGCCTACCAGCTAAGCACGGGGCCAAACCAGGCGTCAATGCGGCCGTCTGTGGACAGTCGCTCTCAGTCTCTGTTTGAGTTTTTCATACTTCCTCTGACCCTTGACGGATATGTCGGTCAGGTATCAGGTGATGCTGACCATGATGCTCACACACTCCAACGATCCTAAGGAATGGATTTTTGACCAATGCTACAGAAACGGCTCTGTTGAGTTGAACAAAAAGCGATTCACCTATTTCTTCCCCGGAAAGGCCGATCAAGAACTCCAGGTGCTTCAGAGGTTTTGCAGGTCAAAAAATCTCACGTTTCTGGTGAACGAGAAAAAACGCACTTTCACATTTCGACTAGACCAAGATGCCGACACGAATTTCTAGCTCGAATGGAACGGAAGATGATGCACTGACGTAGCGAACACTCGCCCTGCACAAGCCTCGCGGAAGCAGGGCTTTTTCCTCCCCTTACGGAATTTTGCTCTCTCTCCACCGTGCCGATACGAGGTCAAACTTTTTCATCATGTGTGCGTCCGCTTTGAACTTCTTCGCATACTCTCGCCTCACATCAGCAACCGCTTCGTCAGACGCGAATTCTTTATGAATGGTTTGTCTTAATTCATCACGGTTTGAATCGGAGGTCCCTTTCAACGTGCGCAGTCCCTTGATCTCTTGTTCAGTTTTGACTCGTCTCAATTTAGATTCATACACAGCCGCCAACGCTTCCTCCAATTCTTTGGCGAATTGAAGTTCGTTCATCTTCCATCCGTGCTCAAAGCCCCTTCCAAAAATCTCTACCACCAGCGGCTCGGCTTCCTTGGCTAACGAAGCCGCTCCCTTCAGTGCTTCACCGGCAAGTTCTGCCGCCGAACCAAGAAAACTAAAAGGAGTCGCAATAGTATCCTCACTCCTTCTCGAATCGAGAAAGACTGCTTTCTTACAGCTTGGGCAACGAACCGCACTCGGTTCCTCTCGACACTTCGGGCAATGACGCAAGAAGGAGGTGAAGTTTCCCCCGAACAGCAGGCCGAAGAGGTCTTGTCCGCCGTTTATGTGATCGCAAGCGCCACACGTCCACTTAGACCGTGCATCAATGAAGCGTTTGCAGTCGGTGCACGTTAATCGAAATCCCGGTCCGCATACTAGCAGCCGGCCCAACCGACACAGAACCACGAGAGCGGTGGTGAGGGTCAGGATCGAGCCAACGATCAGCGTCACTTTGAGTGGGGCTTGGAGTGACAGAGGGAGCGTAGCAAGCCAAGCTTCACCCTGCTGGAGAAGGTCGAGAGGTTCCTTCGCGCTCTTACCGATGACGATGGCAAACGGAAGCACAACCAATGCGGGAATTCCCCACACTGAAGTGACGATCCAAAACCGCCTACGCTGCTGTTTGTATGCCGTTCGATGGTCCATCCGCTCTATCCACATCCACGGATTGATTCTGCTTCCAGTTAATTGTCACAGTGATATTCCCCAAACCGCAGCCGATTTCTCACTCCCGGTTCGGCTAGTTCGTGTCGCATCTCATTAACGACATGACCCGCACCGAGACCTGCGATAGCACCGAGAGCACCACCAACTGCTAGGCCGACATTGGGATTTCGTTGAGACATTTCCCGGCCGATGAGCGC
>MHRI01000005.1:25299-28348 GCA_001820935.1 Candidatus Taylorbacteria bacterium RIFCSPHIGHO2_01_FULL_51_15
CGATCAATACGCCGACGAGCATTGTAACGGTATCGTCTTTCATTTTCGCATCCTTTGATTGTTTTTTTGTGTATGCGATACATCATGAGATGTATCGTTATAGGGCAATATAGCCTCCGTTCATGCACTGTCAAGTGCATACTTATCACAAAACACCGCTAGAGAACCTAGCGGTGGCAGCCCAATCGCACATGTTGCCAGCAGAGTCACCGGCACACACATGCCGCGACCCTTTGCAAACGAGCGGCAAGGTTCTAAGTGCAATCCGGCATGCCAATTCATTCAACCACAGAATATTGCAAAATGCACGAATCGCGCCCTGTTTTAGTGCTTGATAATTGCTGAAAATGTGCGAAATTAGGGCGCAAATGAGCGGCAAATGGAAATAATTCATTATGCGAAAAACTCAGACCGACCCGAAGAAACAGAGGAATCGAATCGCGGCAGCGGAGATTCATAAGCAGCCAACCATTCGTTTTCAGGTCGAGATGTTACGGAGGCGACTGCCTCGGATCGGACTCATGATGGCGAAGACAGGTCTGCGCACTAAGCGCGAATTCTTCGACTATGCTTTCACCATTTTTGAGTGGGCCATAGAAGAGACGGCGGTTGGAAACACCGTCGGATCTCTGACGCCGAAGAGCGTATTTCGGTCCTTGGAGACCCCCCCACTCAAAAATGTTCAAGGATATGAGGAAAAAGACAAACCTCAAAATGAGCGAACCAGTGTTACAACTGGAACGATCAACGGCACAGAAAAAACCACGGGGCGCGGGCAAGGTGACAGTAATGAAACCTTATGAGCAGTGGTTTACAGCAGTGGCAATCTCGCGAACAGTCGAAGGGCGCTCGTCACGCGCATAAGCCCTCGCGGAATTGTTCAGCCACCTCAATGGCGAGATCGGTTAAAAGGCAGGGCGACTCGTTTTTTTTCAGAGTCGCATTTTGTTTACCTGCACAACGTAGAATGACAGTTACAGTGAGAGCGACATGTTGTAAGTCGCGTTTTGTTTAACGGCGTTAAATGCTCCGTTCCTAATTGACCACCCCGCCTTGGCGGGGTGGTCTTATCTTTTCAACAGTCAGGGAACTTCCCAGAGCTCCGGCTCAAGAATCTTTTGAGACCTCGCTTACACGTCACGCCCAGCTAAAAATCTTCAGAAATTTTCGAGAGGCGGACCGTTTGTCTTCACTCTCACTCTACGGCTGCTTGCCTCGCACGTTTCATAATGGTCGAACACGGTATCCACAGGATTTTTGTTTTGCCCCGTGTGCTACGATAGGCGCTCGATACGTTTCGTGTCTCTGCTCCTGCCCCCATTTACCGCGACGGCTCGGAAACAAAACGCATGTCGTCGAACTGCGCCGTGCAGGATTCGCAGTTGCCGCTTGCGCGCGCAAGCGGATCGGACTGGGGGTGAAAGCAGGACCATGAACGAGGATCGCATCACAACACTTGGGCTTCGGGACGTATGGGGCGGCGTGCAGCCGTTCGCTCTTTCTGCGAGTGATCGGCGAAGGCACCTGCTGCTCCTTGGCAAAACCGGCTCCGGGAAAACCACGCTGCTGAAGAACCTCATCGTGCAGGACATTCGCGCCGGCGCGTCCGTGGCCCTCATTGATCCGCACGGCGATTTGGCGCAAGAGATTCTCTCGCATATCCCTCGCTCTCGCTCCAAAGATGTCGTGTATTTCAACCCGGCAGACTTCGAGCATCCGATCGGACTCAATCTTCTTTCCTCGTGCGCCGATGACACACGCCATCTCGTTTCGAGCGGCGTCGTCAGCGCCTTTAAGCAGATTTGGAAGGACTCATGGGGGCCTCGTCTCGAATATCTCCTGTATGCCGGAATCGCCACGCTCGTTGCCTGTCCCGCAGCGTCGCTCCTTGCTTTGCCGCGCCTCCTCACCGACGGAACCTATCGGCGGCGTATGCTCCGGTTCGTGGCCGATCCGGTCGTGAAGTCTTTCTGGGAAACCGAATACAGCCGGTATGACAGCCGGCTCCGCAGTGAGATCATTGCGCCGGTGCAGAACAAAGTCGGGCAACTGCTCATGGCCGCGCCGCTCCGCAACATTCTCGGCCAGGCGAAAAGCTCCCTGTCGATTCCGTTCATCATGGAGCGAGGGCGCATTTTCATCGCCAATCTCTCGAAAGGACTGCTCGGCGAAGACAAGTCATCGCTGCTCGGCTCACTTCTCGTGACGCAGTTCCAACTGGCAGCGCTCGCCCGTGAAGCCATGCCTGAAGCGAAGCGCCGGGACTGCTATCTCTACGTCGATGAATTCCAAAACGTGGCGACCGATGCGTTCTGCTCCATTCTCTCCGAAGCAAGGAAGTATCGCTTGAACCTGACCTTGAGCCACCAATTCACGACGCAGCTTCGTCCCGAAGTGCGTGAGGCCGTGTTCGGGAATATGGGATCAATCGTTGCATTCCGCACCGGAGCCGCGGACGCCGAGCTTCTCTCGCGCGAATTCGGCTCCGTCTATCCCATGCACGAATTCACGGAGCTTTCCAATTACGAGGTGCTCGTGAAGTTACTCGCCGGAGGACAAGCGCAGGAACCCTTCAGAGGACGGACACTGCCCGCGCTCATTCCGCAGAACCCAGCGCGAAGCCGAGACCTCATTCGTCTTTCGCAAGAGCGATTCGGCACGCCAAGGGCAGTCGTTGAAAGCAAGATCGCAAGATGGCTTAGTCGGCAGGGTTAATGAGTCTAGCCCGCCTTTTCTACAATCAGACAGGATTTTTTCGCTCGACTCGTGCGCGTCTTGCCCGTATGCCCCAGCCGCTCACCAGTCTCGCAAGGGGGAAACCACCCTCACGCGCGTCCTCGCCCTGTTCCGCAACTAACGGCACCCCGTCTGCCCCGCCGTCATTGCTCCACATCGCTGCGGTGATCGTGAGCGCTGGAAGAGAGCGACTGTTTTCTTCGCTCAGGCGAAGCAGAGAGAAGAGAGTCCAGCGTGGCCCACCCGTTCATCCATCCACACTCGTTCCCGCCGTGAGGCCAACCCGTCGCGGAGCTTTGCGGAGCGACGGGTT
>MHRI01000006.1:0-4386 GCA_001820935.1 Candidatus Taylorbacteria bacterium RIFCSPHIGHO2_01_FULL_51_15
GAGTTCAAGGAGATCGGCGTTCTCATCGAGGAGCTCCAAGCTCTCTCTCCGGAGGAGCAGAAGCTCATCAACGACGCCGAGGCGCTCCAGAAGCGCATGGAGGGGCGTCTCTCGAATGCAAACGCTGAGCTTGCGAAAGCCGAAAACAAAACAGCTATCTTTGGGTTCCGGCGCCGTGCGGTCGAGGCCGCGCAAGCGAGTATCGCACGATCGCAGGAAGGGCTCGGTGCGACAAAAGCCGGCGTTGCCGCTGCCCGTCAGATGGCGGAGCAGCAACAGCGTCAGCGTCTGCAGTCGCTCGACATGGAGCAGTCCATGCAGAAGCTGCAGATGATCACGCAGCAGATCATCGATATCGCGCGCGAGCGCATCGATGGGATCAAGGAAAATCTCGAGGCGGTTCAGCAGGGTGGCATCGCGACGATGGCCGACCTGAAGCAACTGGCCACCGAGGTGGAGGAGCGAGGCAAGGAGCTCGCGGCCGCCAATGCGGAACTCGAAACACTGCGCGAACAACTTGCCGAGCAAGCTCAAGGGTCGGCGGCGGCGACTGCGGTGCAGGAGCAGATCAGAAACAAGGAGCGCGCACGGGACGATATTCTGACCGGGCGCAACAAGGCCTATGCGTTGTCACAAGAAGGCGCGCGATACACCGAAATGTATCGGGCGCAAGAAAGTTCTCAACGCGATCTTCTACAGTTCCATGAGACGTGGATCGCGATTCTCGACGAGGGAATCAAGAACCGAAGCGTCGTCTACAAGTCCTACATCGATGTCATGAAGGACAGCGCCGACCAACAAGCAATGTCGAGCGTTGACCAGCTCGCACGCGAGACGGATTTGCGGATCACGAACGATACTGCACAAGTAGGTGCAGCTCTGCAGAAGAACATCCTGGAACGGCTTGAAGCTCATCCTGGCGAAGTTCGCGCCCTGCGCGATATTATCCAGGCTATGGCCGAAAGCAATGCCAGGTTCGACTCGCGTTTCGACGCGCTACTCGATAAGTTCCGTAAAAACTACGGTACCGATCCGTTCTACGATGATCGGACTCATCAGCCCGTCAACGGCGAGAACGCCGCCGCGTAAGCGAAAGCGGCTCGCTACTTCATTTGGGGGGTTCCGTTGCGGACCCCCCTTTTTGTTCATTTTATCTTTTGACTTTGGGATCCATCCAACAGGAGAAGACTAATGACCATCAGTGCCATCGAACAACCGCTGACGTCCGAACCGGGCGTCCGCAAGCTTGAGCCAGGAGCCTATGGCCCCTATGCGCGGCTACTTGAGCGCGCATCGCGCCAGCTTCGTGCATACTACAACGACAACGAAAGCTCAGAAAAAGATTCAATGGGCTTGTATACCGAAAAACTTCTTCGGACCATGCGCGCCCTTCGGATCAAATTCAGCAATAGTCCGCACTACCTCGGTCGTCCGGGCATTGCACTTACGGATTCGGGCTTTCCGCAGTACGCTGATGTTCAACAGCTTGAGACCGACCTTCTGACGAGGGGCGAGCGTCTTCCCAAGTTCCGTCCTATACCGGAATTGAAGGATGCGTTTCTAAACCATGTCATGTTGGCCACCTCAGAAACCGATCGAGCGCTCTTTGATGATAGGAGCAATCAGTTTCGCTGGGAAATCTCCGAACGTACTTATCTTGAAATGCTCGATCTACGCACCATTTTCTTCACGTTCACCCCGGGGAAGCTGTTTCCAGCTGAAGCCGGCCAGTGGGAGAAGGAAAAGGGGCGTCGGGCGTACCACTTTTCGTGGGGTTGCTATGATGCTCAAACGAATCGCCCGTACGTATATTTCATTCTGGTTACCCAGGATGAAACGGAACGGCGGCTCGATGAGCCGAACAATCCTGAGTATGTCAAATTTCTCGATGGCGTGCGGGCCATTGCCACGCGCGCTCCGGAAAATTTGATGGGTATCGCGGTGTCTCTTGATGAGAGCTTCACTCATCTCTATCCCAAGGTTCTAAAACGCATCTGCATCGGCCCACTTGTGGCGCCGATGCTCTATAAGGATGTGCAGGATCTTTCGCCCAAGCTTATTGCGTCTCGACTTTTACCAATGTTCGAGCGCGCCAAGCTTACGAACGAAGATTTTGTGCTGCTTCTTGCCACCGAGATTGTTTTTTCGGAGCGAGAGGCCAGAGGAAGGTCACCGCTGCTTTCGCTTACCAAATCGAAGATGCGGCAGATTTTTCACGTCCCTAAAAACGACCAAATACTATTGCGGCGCGGCGCGTCCGTCATTCAGACATACGCGATCATGCCGCATCGGCTTCGGCAGCATCTTGAAAAAGAAGATTTCACGGGGCTTGCCGAACTCCGAGGTGCTCAATTCCTAACCTACGAACCTCAGACAGAAGGAGTATCGCATGTCGGTTAATACGGCATCTGAGTTGCCGATCACGGCTGACGATCTTCAGCGTCAGCTTGAAAAAGCAACCAGGTCCTTAACCGCGGTGTCGTATACACCGCGAAAGGATTTGGGAGCACTTCGCAATGAGCGCGATCCGGAAGCAAAAAAAGCCGGGTGGGCTTCTCGCCCCCCGGTGGCATCCCAATCTGCTCAGACCGTTCAAATCTTGAAGATCGCGGAGGAGGTCAACAAGGGCGGCGCATTACTCGACGAGAATATAAATGTCGCCCTCAACGTTCTTCGACAAGGCCTGCAAGTTGGCCTTCATTTGGGGGCGCTTTATGGCAAGTTCTCGGGATTCGATACCTTGCAAGAGCGCAATACCAAATCACAGCTCGCTGGCGATGCCGAGCAGGCGGAGTGGCAAGCAAAAAAGGAGACTCAAGCGGCAATAACGATTTTTGCCACCGGCTACTATGTCTCGTGGCGTCTCGCGACGTACAAGACGGAAGAGCTCTCAGGCGTGAATGCAGACTTTGTCGGGCTCCCTGAGTCGATCGCCCTTGGCGGTCAAACCCAGGCGCTTGCGAGCGTCCTCTTTCACTACGGTTCTTATCTCAAAGATGCGCAGACCGGACTCGATTTCTTAAAGATCACTCAGCTTTACTTCAAGGCGGTGCTCGATGAGATGAAGGCCCGTGCCGGCGCACTGAAGTATGCCGATGTCTTTATCGACAAAAGCTACCGGCTCGAAAAGACTCAGTTCACGGTGAACGGTTTTCATGGAGAAATTCATGGCGCCGGCGCAGTAGTTGAGTTCAAACGAGTTGACATCACCAAGGTTGTCGGCAATGAAGAAGCGAAACTCCTCGCCTGGAGGTTTGCCCAACACATCATTGCCTACGATACAGACAAAAAGATGAATCCGATGGTGGAGTTCGGCGCCTTTCCTTGGGTCTCCCTCTATAAGGGCAAGCCCGGGACCGGCAAAACGCTTCTCATCGGTGCACTTCTTACGCTCATCTCCGACTACTGCAAGAATCTGGGACTTCCTTTTCGTCCGCATCCGCTTCCAAACACGATTGTCTCGACCTTTCAGGGCGGTTCGGCCGAGAACATGGAGAACTGGATGTCGGTTTTGCGTAACCCTGCCGAGCTCATCATGGCTCCGATTGATGACGCTGAAAATATCTTCGAAGATCGAACGCGCCAAGGTGTATCGGCAGGCGTGCGTGAAGTAATCGGCGTTTTCCTGCGCGGGACGGAAGGCGTCACTGCGATTAATCGCGGCAACGTAATCATCCTGTTTGCCTCAAATATACCCGAGCAGATGGACCGAGCGGTTCTTTCCCGGGTGCTATGGCGGGCTGATGTGGATGGTGCAAAGACACGGTTTGATTTTCTCGACCAGATGCGACTCTGGTCGGACGGCATGGAGGGATGGGATAAGGGGTTCGCGGGTCTTAACTGGCCTGCGGATTACGAGTTTCTTTCTTCCCAGGGCCTGCGCCGTAAGGTACAGAATCTTGCCGAGGAGGTGCAAGTCTTTAAAGACAAGCGTCTTGCTGAAATCTACGATCGTGTGCGTACGAAGTACCGCCACACCGAACATGACTTCTATGCCCACTTGTATTTGGAAGTATTGAAGGAGTACCCGTTCTTTTCGTCGCGGGATATCAGAAATATCCAAACGGCGGTAACGACACGGCTCTTCGACTTTAACTTTCCCGACGAGTGGCTTGCTGATCGTGAACAGTTTGCGGCGAAAGACTACGACACGAAGAAAGGAATGATACTCGAAGTTGCTCATGGAAACATGCGCGGTAAGAAAGTTCCTGATCTTCTGCTTGAAGAAACCGCCAAATATCTCGATACGGCGGTTTCGATCCTTGATGCCGGCTTCAGGCGCCGCGTTGAGGAAACCGTTGAGGCTATTGGCGTCAACGAAACCGCGCGCGATGAGTATCGCACGCGGAAAGGCTTGAACGGGTCGCAACCTCAAGCCTAAAGTGA
>MHRI01000006.1:4400-16514 GCA_001820935.1 Candidatus Taylorbacteria bacterium RIFCSPHIGHO2_01_FULL_51_15
ATTCAATCTGACCAGGGGAATCACATATGCAGCGGCTCATTGACCGAGGACTGCTTCAGGCAGGACTCGTACATCTCGGAACACCAGAACTTGTCGGCCGTTATAACGAATGCCTCACGGCGCTCGGCATACCTCCGACGAAGAGAGACCAGATCCACATCGACGGAATCGGCTGGAGTCCCGAAGTGGCAGAGGAGCACGAAGAGCGCTTCTACCTTTGTCACGGACTCGCAAATCCGCTTGCCGTCATCGTGAGCCCCGAACAGTACAAGAAGCCCGTCTATTTTCCGGTGTTTTCGTGGGAGCGGGGTCTCATGCGCCTCATCTTCGAAACGTATCATCGGGAAATTACGGACATCACGGCGACACATTCCATCTCGTTCGACCTCGAAAACTGCCTCACCCGGATCAAAAGTCCGCTTGATCTTCTGCTTCTTGCGGAAATCACGGCAGATCCCGATACCAACGGCATCAGTGGGGCGAGTGAGATGCAGAAGCGGCTCATTGCGGATTTCCTGGAGGGCATAAACTGCCTGAAGAAGGGATACCCGTATAAAACGCTCGTCGATCACGCGCTTCAGTTTGGTGATCTGCGACGGCGCTCGCTCAGCCTACAACCAGTCACGTTCAATCTCTTCAATGACTTCTACACCGTTGCATTCAACGGGGCGGCAGTCTTGCGGAAGGTGGGGGAGCGCGACATCTTGGTGCTTGAAGATGATTCAACGTACCAGGCGGTTGATCTTCGTCATAGCGGAGACGCAGACATCTATTATCTGCACAATCCTTCACACGATCTCATTACGCATCTTGCACGGGAGAACTGGCTTGTGCTTCCGGAAGAGGAGTATCGTAAGAATTCAAATCTTCTCGAGGATAAGCGGGAACAGCTTTTAGCACAGCTGGTACTCGATCTTGACCCCGGGCTTGCGTGGAACCAGCTTCGGCCGGCCCAACGCAAGCAGCTCGTAGGAAGATATGACGGGCAAATACCCGAAATATACTTCGAGCTCGAAAAAGCTATCGCGATGCTTCGACGAAACGGAAGGCTTCCCAAGCTCTCAGACGAGCTTTGGCAATTCCTTGCTGTTCCTGCCGAGCATCTGCACCCAAGTACGAAGGAAGTATTGTGGATGCTCCTTACTAGGCGCGACCCACGAAACCTTCTTGAGCTTTATACGTACGACAAGAACTACTTCTTGACGCTCTACCTGGCCTGGCCCGAATCAAAGCGGGAATGGGCTGCAACCTATCTTGCGGTGCGATACAAGCCCCGCATGCTCAAACCTTAGGAGAACGCAATGGAAAGTACGTACACCTACGTCACGCAATCCGCCATTTTGGCGGTCTTCTTTGGGATTGGGTTGTACCAACTAGACCGTTGGCTCGGCGTAAAGCTGTGCCGATTGGGGTACAACCTCACGCACAAGGATCCGCGCCCGGCTTCGGTCGTGCGTGGATTCATCTACGGACAACGGTGGGAGGCACAGACGGCCATCGCATCGATCGTCTCGACGGCCGCGTTTGGCTATATGCTCTACCGCGGCGAGAAGGATCTGGTTGCCATGATCATCATGTGGGGCATTGATGTCCCGCTTATGATTATCGGCTTCAGGATTGGCGCGCCGATCTATGGCATCTTCAAGCGAAAAGAAAAAATCTTCGCCTCGCTCGACCGGATGGAAGAGCAGATCGGCCAGACCGACCTGTCAACGGAAAGGGCGAAAGTCATTTCCTCGGCATCTGGCCTAGCGGTGAAGGCACAAAACCGGTTCTGGGATCTCATCTGGCCGATCGACAGAAAATCGGCCAAACCTATACCTTCCGAAGTGCCGCAAGCTGCGGCGCCGAAAGAGGAGGATCCCCGCGAGGCACTCAGACGCTATACGAGGAGTTGACCATGGACACTCTTGAACCACTTACGTCAGACCACACAGAACACGGACGAATGTACTGGCTGGTGCACAATCTCGCGGGCGGCTTTTGGCGGCTCGCGCGGCGCTATCCACGCATCTCGACCGTGTTCGTCATCGTTCTTTTGTTTGCACTCTACTCTTGGCACTACCTGCTGCAATCGTTTGCGGTGATGCTCCGAATTCATTTCGGCACCGCACTCATGATCGCACTCGTTGCCGGAGTCATCTATGGCAGCATCTGGTTCTTTGGCAGGGGGCATTCGCGCCGGCTTCAGTCGGGGTTCATGCTTCTTGGAACGATCTTGGTTATCGGGCTCGCCGTCTTTGGCGACTCGGTGATCACGTATCTTTCTCTGCACCAGCGGTATGCCACGCTTAACCTCGTCGAGCTCAAAGAACTTCCGACGACCGATCACGAACGGGTCCTTCCGCTTAATGTAGTGTGGTCACTCGCCAACGAACGGATAAGCGAAACGGAAAGTCCTACGCCGCCGGATCTCGTCCGAATCGGCGAAGGGTATTTCTGGGCGATGGCCATCGAGCCGTCGTATCTGGTTCCACGTGTGATGGACAAAGTTGATGAAATAATTCAGATCTCAGCGACAACCGTTGCGCCGGATTTCTCACGGCGACAGCCAATAGCCGTGTCGTTCACTGTCAGCGAAAACATGCTCCTCTCGAAAAAGACGAGCAATTGTAGCGCACGCGCTTTCGGGTTTTGGCGCTACTTCTCCTATGAGTCTTCAAACATCCTCTATATGAAGGATGATGTTGGCGCGTGGGTGCAGGTGGTTACCTTGATTCGATGGAGCGGCTTGTTCTTTCCCCGACCGGAATTCGGCGGGGGGCAAATAATCCGCCAGGAGGAAGACAGTCTTTCTTCTTGGTGGCGTCACATCACGATTGGATGCGGAGAATGGATCCCGCCGGAACACGTGCCTCGGCACGTGTTCCTGCAGGGACAAAATATCCTATCTTACGACGCTTCTCGGTATATGGCAGAAAGTTTCCGTTTTCAAAACGGCCTCTTTGCCCCGATGCCGTGGAATCATCGCGGAGATATCCGTATCCCGAATCTTCCCGATGATGTAAATCATCAGCCGTTCACGCTTTTCTTTAAGAATGAGGCTGAAGGGATGAAAGGGAAGCTCTACCACTACTTTGGGCTTGAGCCGTATGATCAGGAAAAACAAGGACTCTCAGTGAGTGTCTTTGTCCCGGCCGACGGCATTGGTCCATCATTCGTATATCGGCATAGCGCACGGGGCGATAACTTCATTGGGATTAGCGCCGTGGGGCCAAAAGTCGAAGAAAGTCGAAAACAATATGACTGGACCAAAAATCGTCCGGTCGAACATCGTCCCTTTATTCGTAAGATGCGGGACGCAAATGGCGTTTGGCGCACGCGCTTCACCTGGCTCACTACCATAGTTACATTCAAAAATCAGGAGGAGCAACAACGCACGCTTGATGGTACGTCGCCGCGTAAGCGCGGTCCGTACACCGCAGGTGCAATTCCTGAAATCGTCATTACCGACGCGGCGAACGGAAAGCCGGTGTGGGTAACTTCGGCAGATCAGGAAGTCTGGGTCCCTGAGGTTGAGCGAGAGCTTGGCAAGATCTGGGCACAGCGATAGCAGTTCCTTTTGTTCCTCAGTTCTTTTGTTCTTCGGCGCGGGGCTTCTAGTCCCGCGCTTTTTCTTTTCCAAAAATCTTTGATAGCCAGCGGGTGACGGCACCTGTTTGGCGCTGCCAGTAGAGGAGGCCAAGCGCGGCGATGAGTGTCGCAACGAGGGCGAATTCGGCATAATTTTCTACATCAGAAATGCGCGTTGCGATGTATTCATAGCCTCTGATGCCCGCATAGCCGATGTAGAGAAAGAAGAAACCGCGGACGATAAGCCCAAAAAAGGTGCCGATAAGATAGGTGCGGAGCTTGAGCTTAATGATCCCCGAGCCGAGGTCGAGGGCGAGCGAGGGGACAACGGGAATGGCTCGCAAAATAAAAAGTATGAGGGTGTCTTTCCATGAGCCGCTGAAGTAGGAACCGAGTCGCTCCACTTCTGCATGTGATATTTGAAAAAACCTCCCGAATCGCCCAAGTATGAAGTCTTCGCCTTTATCCGCGATATAATAAAGTGCCCACGACCCACCGGTTTTGCCGAGCGCGCCAATGAGCGCGAGGACAAAAACGCCGATAAGGGTATATTTTTCAAGAAATGCAATTGAGCCTGCCGTTGTCATAACAACAGGAGCGGGGATCGGTGCAATGACTTCTTCCACGAACGACCCGATTAGCACGAACACTTTAAGCGGGACGATGTTCGCAAAAGCGGTCAACTTTAGGGAAATAAAAGAGAACATTACACTATTGTAGGCCAGGTAACCGTGGGAGGCGAGTGCCAAGAAAGACGATGCAAACCATTCAAAAATATAGACGAGAAATTATGGCGGGGCTGGTGATCGGAGCCCTTTTTCTTTTGGCGGCTTATGGCGCAGACCGTCTCGAACCGGTACTTTTGAATACCTTTGGCGTCGGCGGCCTCCTAGGCATGGTTGCCTACGTCTTCATCTCTATTGTTGCAACCGTGCTTTTGCCCGTGAGTATGATGCCGCTTATCCCGTTAGCCGTAGAGCTTTGGGGGTTCGCGCTTACGGCAGTCCTAAGTATTGTTGGCTGGACGCTCGGTTCGCTTTTTGCCTTTCTTATCGCGCGCCATTTTGGCCAGCCCCTTTTTGCGAAGCTCGTTGACTTACCGCGTGCGGCGCGCATTGCACGCGCCGCACTGGGCAAGAATCAGTTTGCCGCCATTGTTGTTTTGCACGTCATTTTGCCGGTAGATATTTTAAGCTACGCACTTGGTCTTTTTACCGACGTGCGCATTTCCACCTACGCGGGCGCTACCCTGGTTGGCATTACGCCATTCGCCTTTTATTTTGCTTACGCCGCTACAAAGCCGGCATGGTTTCAGATTCTTGCCCTTGGACTCACCGGTATTCTCGTGATCGGCGCGCTTATTCGGATTGAACGGGAGGCCCTTCAAGAGGGGTGATTTACAATTTGCAAATCAAAGTAGCCTGTGGCATGATATTCGCACCTCTGTTGTAAGGTCTCACGTTCACGAAACTAGGGAGGTCGTCTTACACCGAGATTTAGAAAGTCAGTACAAGAGCAAATGGCAAAGAAATTGTACGTCGGCGGGCTGCCTTACAGCACGACCGACAGCGAACTCACCGATGCTTTCTCACAAGCAGGCCAGGTAGCGTCCGCATCCGTCATTACTGATCGGATGACCGGCCGCTCAAAAGGCTTCGGCTTTGTTGAGATGGCAACGGATGCAGAAGCCGATGCCGCTATCACGATGTGGAACGGCAAAGAACTCGGCGGACGCACCCTTACGGTAGATTCCGCGCGCCCGATGGCCGAAAGGCCTCCGCGACGCTTCGGTGGAGACGATCGCCGCCCTCGCTACTAAGCTTGAGGCGAGAAAACCCCTGACCCGCAACGGTCAGGGGTTTTCTCTTTTCATAAGAGTGCTGGTATAGTGGGGGTATAGTAATTAATTTTTCTCAACGTGAACATCTCGTCAAAACAATACGTTGCGCTGTTTGTCGCTCTTGCCGTGATTGCGGTGTTTTTTGTATTCTCGCCTATCGTTCCGGGCTTGAACAGTACGAATCAATCGGCGGGAAGCGATTTGAGCAACCCCTATATGTCTGACAATGCTTCCTCGGGTCTTCTTATTCAAGATACGGTCGTTGGCACCGGCGCTGAAGCTACTCCGGGCAAACTGGTGCGGGTTGATTACACCGGCATACTCCAGAGCTCCGGCCAGAAATTCGATAGCTCGATTGATCGCGGTCAGCCGTTTGAATTTGTCCTCGGTTCCGGACAAGTCATTCCTGGATGGGAAAAAGGCATTGCCGGCATGAAGGTGGGCGGACAGCGAATATTGGTGATAGCTCCTGAACTTGCCTACGGTAGCCAGCAAATTGGCCCCATCCCGCCAAACTCGACCCTCGTATTTACGGTGCAACTCCTTGAGGTAGGGGACGCACCGTAGTATTCAAACCAGCCCCGCGAGAGAGGGGCTGGCTTTTGTTTTCCACAGCGTATCACATGCGGCAGGGGCTCGTCCTTGTATACTAGAGGCACATTACTAGAACTCGGAGCTTTTAATATTTCTCTTCAATCATGAATAAACCGCTTGTAGCTATTGTACTTGCCCTTGTCGTCATAGGTGCCGGCGCATGGTATTTTTGGGGCGCATCCGCGTCGCCGAAGACGCCGACCATTCTTGAGCGCGCCACATCAGAAAATCGTCCGGTGCGCGTTGCCATTATCAATTATCTTCGTATTCTTGAGGGCCCGAACAATGGCTTGAAGCAGGGCATGAAAGCGCTTGGCTACGAAGAAGGCAAAAACATTGCCTACACCTCGTACTATGGGGACGGCAATTTTGAAAAAATGGTTGCTGACGCCAAAGACGTTATTCAGAACAACAAAGCAGATATCATTGTCGGCAATCCGGGCGAAGGAGGACAGGCTGCACTTCAGGCGGCACAAGAGCTTGGCAGTAACATTCCCGTACTCTACATGCTCTCCTTTGACCCGCTTGCGATGAAACTTATCAACAGTTATCAGTCATCGGGTAATCAGGTGACGGGTGTTGCGGTTGACCTCGGATATCTTACCGGCAAACGCCTTGAGTTCCTCCACCAGATTGCGCCTAACGCAAAGAAACTCGGCATTATCACCGGGGTAAAGGCACTCGATATCACCGCAACTAAAGGCCGCGATGAGGTTATGAAGCAGGCACCTAAATTCGGCTTTGAAGTAGTCGAATATACGGTGGATGTCCTCCCAGGCCCCACCTCTGATCAGGCAGTAATCGACGTTACGAAAAAGATTAAAGCGGGAGAGATCGACGCATTCTATCGAATGCTTGGCCCGGTTACCTCAACCCCCGGCACCATTGCCGCCTACGCAGCTATGGGCGAGCGCTTGAAAATCCCGACAGAATTCTTCGGTCACGAACAAGGCTCGCTCTTGAACTACGATAATGATTATGACGATGCCGGTGTTCAGCTTGCCACTCTCGTCGACAAAGTATTAAAAGGCGCTACGCCAACGAGCATCCCGAGCGAAAACGCACGCAAATACATTCTTGAAATTGATCTGCGTGTCGCCAATAAAATCGGTATAAAGGTGCCTGACTCACTCCTCTCGATTGCTACGAAGGTTACTCGGTAAATACTCCTACTTCGTAACGCACACACAACCGCGGCTTTCGCCGCGGTTGTGTTATATATAAAGACGCATGATTCCATTAGAATTTACCATTACGAAAAAGGGCAAGGGTTTGGCACGAATGGGAAGGATAGAAACTCCGCATGGCGCTATTGAGACGCCGGCATTTGTCGTTGTTGGAACAAAGGCTACGGTGAAGGCTCTTACGCCGGAACAGGTCAAGGAACTTGGTACTCAAGTTGTGCTTGGAAATACCTACCATCTGTATTTAGAGCCAGGGGATGAGCTCGTGAGGGATGCCGGAGGCTTAGGAAAATTTATGCATTGGGATGGCCCGACCATGACGGATTCCGGTGGATTCCAAGTATTTTCTCTTGGTGCCGGATTTGGTCGGGGCAACACCAAGTTTGAAGCGACCGTCGCCCCCGAAGGAGGGGAAGAGCAGGAACGTCTTGCCACTATTGATGAAGAGGGTGTCAGCTTCCGTTCTCATAAAGACGGAAGCTCACACCGATTCACGCCGGAAAAATCAATGGAAATCCAGCACAATCTTGCCGCTGATATGTTTTTTGCTTTTGATGAGTGCACCTTACCGACAGCCCCGCGTGAATATCAGGTGGAAGCAATGGAGCGAACCCATCGTTGGGCACAGAGGTCGCTTGCGCATCACAAAAAATTTGAAGCAGGTTTACCTGCCGAAGCGGAGCGAAGGCAGGCGCTTTTTGGCATTGTGCAGGGCGGCCGGTTCTCCGATCTTCGGGAGCAAAGCGCACGCACCATTGGCAAGATGGCGTTTGCCGGCTTCGGCATCGGCGGATCGTTTTCGAAGGAGGATCTCGGCGACACGTTGGCACTCGTCAATAAAATTCTTCCAGAAGAAAAGCCTCGGCATCTTTTGGGCATCGGGGAGCCGGAAGATCTCTTTCTCGGCATCCAAAACGGCTGCGATATGTTTGACTGTGTCCTGCCGACAAGATTGGGACGCAATGGGACGCTCTATACTGCGCGAGGCAAAATAAATATCACAAACGCGAAATACGTTCGTGATTTTAGCCCGATCGATGAAGACTGCGGGTGCTATACTTGTACCAATTTTACGAGAGCCTACGTAGCCCATCTCTTTCGAGCAAAAGAAATGCTCGCCGCAACTTTAGCCTCAACCCACAATCTCTACTTCATCGTGCACCTGGTGGATGATATTCGACAGGCTATTTTAGAGGATCAGTTTGATGATGTGAGGGCTCGCTTTTTAGCCGCTTATCGTGCGAATAACTGATTGACAAATTTGTATATACATGCTATAATTAAATTTAGCTGAAATTGGAGGACATTCATCATGCGCTTTACCTGGCCCGAGCTTGCCGTCCTTTTCTGTGCCGCCGTTTTGATCTCGGCTCTCTTTGGGGAGCCGCTCGTACCGCTCCAGTAGGTGAACTCATGTAAGGGGCCGTCGGAAACACCGACGGCCCTTCTCATTAGCACCGAAGAGCCTGCGTCCGCCTGTGCAGGCAGACAACACCCCGGAGAGAACTTCCGTGGAACCGTTATGGTGTAATCGTACCGCGAGTACCTCCCGCCGGGCCTTGAGCCGGCAGGGCACCCTCAACTCCCTCACAAGCCCCAATCAATACCTCATGAGATTTTGTAAACACATGAACATCTAAGTGTGGGAATTCCATACCGGGATGCGACGGGGTCCACGAAATTTTCATATGGTCATAAGTCGCGTTATACAACGACAATTCGGCTGGCTGGCGATAGTTCCCGGTCGGATATAATTCCTTGATGTTGTAATTTTGCAAATCCTCCATGCGGATATGGTATTCAATACCAACATCCTCGTCTGTTTTCGGCAAACGGTTCCAAGTGACGGTAAATGGCTTGTCAAAGCCCAAGTTTTCCGGGGTCGCCCAGTGAACACCGTGACCGGGAATACATGCGCTGACGTCTCTTCCTCGCGGGTCAGCCGGCTTTTTTAAGGCATAGGCAACCGGCTCGGTCGGCGTCTGCGTGGCGAATGTCCATCCCGCACTAATGCCGATCACGAGCGCAAGCAGCATGAGAACAATTTTGTTTGGCGTTATCATAGATGCAAAGCGTACCGTGCCCCTGGTGCGGTACGCAAAAAAATAATAAAATAATAAACTAAGTACCGTAGAAAACCGAAAAGACTCCTCAAGCTATGCTACCATATTCTTATGTTAATTAGGGTTCGGGCGATGTGGAAAACTGCCCGACAGATTGTTTTCGATTATAGTTCGTGGACCATCAGAAATAAGCTTCTCGGAGCCCTCATTGGATTGGTGGCCGTAGCGCTTATCTTAACCAACCTATCGTGGATTTTTTCTGTCCGATCCACCATCTCTGAGAGCATTATACGCTCACACGAAGAATTGGCGCGATCGGCGGCGGTGCGGGTTGACGATTTTATCAATGCTAAAATTCGTAATCTCATTTTACGCTCACAAAGCGCGTCATTTATCCGAATGGATATCCCCGCCGCTCAATTTGATATGTCTCTTATGCTTCGAGAGGACGGCGATCTGCGGGAAATTAGTTTTCTTGACCAAAACGGGAAGGAGGTAATTAAAATGACGCCCGAAAAAGTATTTGAAGTGCAGGAGCTTACTGACCAACGCGACAGTGACAAATTTAAGCTCGCCACCTTTCGATATGGCATCGAATATCTTGGCCCCATATATTTTTCGCCTGCGGGAGAACCGATGATGACGATTGCGGTGCCGGTGGTCATTCCTGAAGCGCGTCGAAATATTGAGAGCATCACGACCATCGAGCCGGGGTTGTTTCAGCGAAGCCCCGGGGACATTTTCGGCCTTATCTCCGCGGAAGTAAACATGAGCGATGTGCTGCGAGCGGTATCGGCTATTTCGGTGGGTGAATCGGGCTATATTTATATTGTCGATAGTGCTAGCGTCCTGATCGCGCATCCTGATCAGGAGTTAGTCAAAAAGAGGACTAACCTTGCACAGGTTGATATTATACGCAAACAGGTAGAGCTTGATCACACGCCACCTAAGGCGGGAGGCGCGGCTTATGGCGAGAGATTGGCCACGAGTCAAGGGGTAAGTGAAATACAGGAAGAAGTGCTTGCCACACACTATCATCTAAGTCGAACCGGGTGGGGGATTATCGTGCAGGAACCCGTGAAGTCGGTCTTTTCGCCCCTCGTCAGGATGGAGCAGCTGGCGCTTATTTTTTTGTTGCTTGGCATACTTGCTACGGTGATTGTGGGGATACGGCTCGCGAAACTCATCGCTCGGCCGATTGATATTCTTAAGCGGGGGGCAGACATTATTGGCGAAGGTAATTTGGCTCATCGGATCGCTATTGTAAGCAAAGATGAGACGGGAGATTTGGCGCGCTCGTTCAATGCGATGGCTGAAAAATTAACCCGATCGATTGATGGGCTTACCAACGCGCGTTTCATTGCGGAGAGCGAGCGCAACAAGTTTTTACTCGTTCTCTCCGGCGTAAGCGATGCGGTCATTGCCGTTGATTTTAAATACAGGATCATTTCGTTTAACCGAGCGGCCGAAAAATTAACCGGTTTTAAAGCGGCTGATGCGCTTGGACAGCCCATTAACCGCATCATGCGTCTGTTTGAAGATCAGCACGAAATACCCCCGAGTGATTATTGTGCAAGTGTTGGGTCTCCAAATGCGGCAGTGCCGTTTGCGCGCCAGACCATTCGACTGCTGAGCGCCGCCGGTATTGAGCGAACGGTGCGCATTGCGACCGGTTCAATTGAGGGGGCCTCGGCGATCGGTCTTGGATGTATTGTAACCATCCACGATCTTTCGCGAGAGCTGGTTGTCGAGCGCGCGAAAAGTCAATTCATTTCAATTGCGGCACATCAGATGCGTACCCCGCTCACCGGGATCAGGTGGGCACTTTTTTCGCTTTTAGATGGTAATTTTGGCAAGATCAGCAAGGAACAGCGCAACATTCTTTTAAAAGGAAAAACCGTGAGTGAAAATATGATCCTGTTGGTGAACGATCTTCTTGACGTTGCGCGCATTGAGGAAGGGCGGTTTGGATATGAATTTGCGCGATATGATTTTAAGGTTTTTCTTGAACGAGTTGTTGAATTAATTCACTTAGATCTAGAAAAAAAGAGGATTGCCTTTTCACTGGTGGTTGCCGGCAAGCTGCCCTTATTGCTTTTTGATATAGAAAAGTTGCGCATTGCCTTTCTCAATATTCTTGAGAATGCTATCAACTACACGCCCGAAGGTGGAACCATCGCGGTTCGCGTGGCGCGACGCGACGAAGTCGTCGAGATAATTGTTACCGATACCGGCATTGGCATTCCGCCGCGCGATATGGAGCGTTTATTTACGCGATTTTTTCGCGCTTCAAACGCCGCAGCTTTGCCGGTTGGAGGCAGCGGACTCGGATTGTTTCTTGCGCGAAGTATATTATTAGCGCACGGCGGTGATATAAAGATTGCCTCCATTGTTGATGTTGGCACGACCGTGACCCTGGTGTTGCCAATTAACCCGGATAAGATACCGCACCAGTTTTTGAAGGAAAACAGACAAAAAAATACCACCATCCTCGACTTTGGCGATGCCCAATTAGCGTAGCAGCCTGGCGCTTGTGTGCCACGCTTTTTATTGTAATTGCGGAGAAGACCCCGACCGCTTTGCCTGTCTGCGTACGCACAAGCAGGCGGCGGGGATGAATCCGCAAGAAACTAACGCGTCGGCTGGCGACGCACCTACAACAAAGTTTGCCCCGATGCCTCGCCTAATACCCCGCCGAGGTACTCCGAGGGGACAGTTTGCCTCCACACCAAAGAATTTTGGTGTGGGGGCTTGCCTGCGGGGATAGGACGAGGCCAAACTTTATTTAGCGACGTAGAGCCTGCCTGCGCCTGCCCGCGCGTAGCACGCAGGCGGGCAGGCAGGCGAGCGAAATGGGAAA
>MHRI01000007.1:0-6093 GCA_001820935.1 Candidatus Taylorbacteria bacterium RIFCSPHIGHO2_01_FULL_51_15
TCATCGAGTGGAGGACGAGCTGCAGCACCACCCCCTTCATCGAGTGGAGGACGAGCTGCAGCACCACCCCCTCCTGCTTTGTCGAGGTGCCTCTCGGCACGAGCAAAACCGTGACGGCGGTGTACCGAACACTCTCGCAGCCATCTGCCACCGGCACCCTTTCGTGCGGCACGACGAGCGACACCACCGTCCCCCTCTCCTACACGTACCAGAACGCCACAGAGTCCGTCACGCTCTCCCGCACGGCACCGAGCGCCTTTCTTATCTCCTCACCCGCCGGCTCGGGCTCCGGCTCCTACAGCGATACCAATCGCACTCCGAGCACGAGCTACACCTATACGCTGAGGCATGCAAGCGCGACGCTTGCAACCGCTACCTGTACGACCGGAGCACCACCGCCTCCCAGTACGGCTCGACTGAACATCGACGCCACCGCTAATGGCACTTCCGCGAATGTCTCGATCGCAGGTACGAGTGGCCACAGCGGCTTCACCTCCTACACGCGCACCACTTCGGGGAGCTCACTTGTCACCACTCTCACCGCTCCCTCGACGGCAAACGGCATTCCTTTCACGAGCTGGATCGGCTGCAACAGTACCAACGCCACTGCACGCACCTGCGAGGTGACGGTGTCCACCGGCACGAGCAAAACCGTGACGGCAAACTATACGACGCTGTCGCAGTTGCCGGATCTTACCGCCACCATTGTCCAGGACCCCGATCTTCCTCCCGCCCAGAGTGGCAGATTTTACCCGGGCACCGCCACCTTCTCCGGTATCGTCACCAAAACAGGAGTGCCGACCGTTTCGGGATCATTCGATAACACCTACGAGATTTTCGATACGGCTAGCGGCGTCCGCGTTTGGAGCAGTACGGGGAAACTCATGAACCAGGCCTCGATCGCGGGAAATCCCGAAACGCGCGCGGTCACGTCCGCAAGTCAATTTGTCACCGTCGGCGCGTGGACGGCCAAGCTTTGCGCGGATCAATCCTCCCTTCAGAGCGGCAGTGTCACCGAGTCAAACGAAAATAACAATTGCTCCTCGTTCACTTTTGAGGTGGTAGCGCAACCTTCAAATCCGCCCAGCCGCCGTCAACCCGGAGAAGCGCCTTCGGGAAGTTGCTATGCGTCGCCCACTTCAGTTACGCAAGGAGGGACGGTTACTTGGAGCATCAACCCCGATGAGAATTTCGGCACGCCTCCGTACACGCTTCGCTTTGTAAACGGCGTAGAAACGACTGATGATGAATTGTTTTCTTACTGTAACGCGTATGGCACCTGCGCGACCCAAACAAACGGGACGACCTACTCTATTGCGGTTCCGTACAATACGACAGGGCAGAAAACCGGAAACGCGACCATTTCCGACCTCGAAGGGCAAAGCGTCGCCATCCCTTGTTACCCTACGGCGACCGTTACCGTGCCTCCGAGCTTCGACTATTCTCTCTCCGCCCTGAATAGAGAGGTGGGCCTAAATACGACGATCACCACGACAGCTACGCGACAACTCATCAGCGGAGCTACGGAGCCAGTCACACTTTCAGTGTCTAGAATCACTTCTCCAAGTGGAGCCAGTGTTACCGGAGCTTCAGATGAACTTACTTTTGGCTCTGGTAATTCGCGACTCACCGTAACGATAAGCGGAAGTAACAACCCAGCGAATCCGACATCATCGAGTGATCTTGATCTTCGCACACGAAGTCAAACGGCTCTTGGCGACTACACGGTAGAGTTAACTGGTAGAACAAGTGGAGGACTTACTCGCTTCACTACGTTTAGAGTGACGGTTTCGGACGGAGTCATTCCTCCATCAGGCGGCGAGTCCTCCCTGCCGCAGTTTGAAGAGTTTTAGACAATACGAATAGCGAATCAATACGAATATACGAATATACGAATTCAGAGAGATGAAACACCAAATGAATAGCGAATTAGTACGAATATACGAATTCAGAGAGATGAAGATACCAACTACTCACAAGCCCGACCTTCTGTACCCGGAGCTTAGCTTCAAAATCGTAGGTATTTTGTTCAATGTTGATAATGAACTTGGACCTGGGCATAAAGAAAAATATTATGAAAATGCAGTCGCCACAGCCCTTCGTACATCAGGACTGCAGTACAAACAACAATTATATGTTCCTCTGCAGTATAATGGGAACGTAGTAGGTAAATATTTTCTGGATTTTTTAGTAGAGGAGAAAATTGTGCTTGAGCTTAAGCAGGGAGATTCTTTCAGTAAGAAGAACATTGATCAGACCCTGTCTTATCTAAAAGCAAATAAGCTTCAACTCGGGATTATTGCACAATTTACTTCTCAGGGCGTGAAATATAAGCGCATTGTAAATCTAGATTCGTAAATTCGTATTGATTCGCTATTCGTATCATATGTATATAGACGAAAAACAACTGCGTGAGTTTATCAAAGATTCTGGAGTCGTGAGTCGGGCCGATTTTGACGCGGCAGAGCAGGATGCCGACGCGAAGAAGCAGGGCGTCGGGAGCGTTCTCGTTCGGAAAGGGAAGGTGAGTGAGGATGACCTTAGGAAGATGCAAGCGTATCTCCTCGGTATTCCGTTCGTGGATTTAAAGCAGCAGAGAATAGACTTCGAAACACTTTCCCTCATTCCAGAGCCGATCGCGCGGAGCCATAATATCGTCTCGTTTAAAAAGAACACTGACTCGCTCGAGGTGGCTATGCTCGACACCGACGATCTTGGGGCCATTGACTTCATAAAAAAGAAGACGCACTTTAAAATTCTTCCGCGCCTCACCGACGCGGCATCCATTAAGTCGGCACTGCTCCAGTATCAAAAGTCGCTCAAGGCTGAATTTGGCGACCTTATCAAAGAAGAGACGGACGCACTAAAACAGATTCCGGAGGGAGGTGCCGAAGAAGCGGTAAGTGCCACCGATCTTAAAAAACGCGCCGAAGATCTCCCTATTGTGCGCATCGTTGATGCGCTCTTGAAGCATGCGGTCATCCAGAACGCCTCTGACATCCATATCGAGCCGATGGAAAAGGAGCTCGTCGTGCGCTACCGAATCGACGGACTCCTCCACGACGCGATGATACTCCCCAAGCATGTGGCAAGCTCTATCACGGCGCGCATTAAAGTACTCTCGTCCCTGAAACTCGACGAAAAGCGCCTTCCCCAGGACGGCAGGTTCAAAATCGAGATCAGCGGGGATAAGGTATCTCTTCGCGTCTCAATGCTCCCGACGTACTTCGGCGAGAAGATTGTGATGCGACTTCTGCGCGAAGGAGCATCGGGCTTCACGCTCGAGGTGCTCGGCTTCCACGGCGAAGGGCTCGAACGTCTCCACGAAGCGCTCAAGCTCACGACCGGCATGATTCTCACCACCGGCCCGACGGGAAGCGGGAAAACCACAACGCTCTATACCATGATTGACCTTCTCAACACGCCGGACGTGAACATCTCCACCGTCGAGGATCCCATCGAATATCAAATGTCGCGCGTCAATCAATCGCAGGTGAAACCGGAGATCGGGTTCTCATTCGCGAACGGACTTCGAGCGCTCGTGCGGCAGGATCCTGACATCATCATGGTCGGCGAGATCCGCGATAACGAAACGGCTTCCCTCGCGATCAACGCCTCGCTTACCGGGCACCTCGTGCTCTCGACCCTTCACACCAACTCTGCGGCGGGAGCCATCCCTCGCCTTATCGACATGAAGGTAGAGCCATTTCTCATTGTCTCAACCGTCAACGTCATCATTGCCCAACGTCTCGTTCGCAAGCTGTGTGAAAGCAAAGAGAAATACTTTTTGAATAAAGCGGGATTGCAGACACTGGGGAAATCGGTCGATCTTGACCACGTCCTTGGCGTGCTTAAAGAGGAGCGTGTCGTTCCAAAAGACACCGTGTGGGAAAAGATTCCTTTCTACCGCCCGCGCCCGGCCGAGGATTCTCCGGACGGCTTCTCGAGCCGAGTCGGCATTCACGAAGTGCTGAAGGTAACTCCCACTATCCGCGACCTTATCATCCATGGAGGGACTTCCGCCGACATCGAAAAGCAAGCGCGGAAAGAGGGGATGCTTACCATGCTTGAGGACGGCATCTTCAAGTGCGTGCAGGGAGCTACGACTATCGAAGAGGTGCTTCGAGTCGTATCGGAGTGATCTCGAATCGAACTCGAATTGAAACACTCGAACCGCGCGAATATCATTCGAGATGGTTCCGTATATAATTAGAGTCTGATTAGTGATATGAAATTACACTATAAAGCGCAAAAAGCCGACGGAACATTCTATGAGGGCACGCGAGAAGCGGCCGATAAATTCGCGCTCTCCCGTGAGCTTCGAGCGGAAACCGAAACGCTTATCAGCGCTTCTGAAGCGAAGGTTTCGTCACGCGCGTTTCTTGACCTCCGGAAACTACTGCCCGTATTCAAACGCGTCCCACTTCACGAGAAAATCATTTTTACCCGGAATTTAGCGGGGATGCTCTCCGCCGGTCTCACCGTCTCAAGAGCGCTTGGCGTGCTCGAGCGTCAAACACGGTCTCAAAAATTCAAAGAAATTATTGGCGGACTCTCTAAGCGTATCAGCACCGGAGAGAATCTTAGTCAGGCACTCTCAGGAGACTCGGCCGTATTTCCCACCCTCCTTGTCTCAATGGTGAAAGCCGGCGAAGAGAGCGGTAATCTCTCAAATTCTCTTTTTTCCGTATCGGAACAGCTCGATCGCTCGTACGCGCTCCAGAGAAAAGTAAAAGGCGCGCTCATGTACCCCGCCACCGTCATCGCCGTACTCATCATTGTCGGTGTGGTGCTCTTTGTGAAAGTCGTGCCGCAGCTCACGAGTGCTTTCACGGATTTCAACGTGGATTTACCCCTCTCGACGCGCATTGTCGTTGCGGTAAGCGACTTCTTGCAAGCGCACTACATCACAGGATTTCTACTTGTGCTCGGCTTCATCGCGAGCCTGCTTGCTATCGTGAAGAGCGCGCCAGGCAAGCGTTTCTTCGACCGAGCTCTGCTCCATATGCCCATCATCACCCCGATTATCAAACAGGCAAATGCCGCGCGAGTGAGTGGCACCCTCTCCTCGCTCCTCTCCGCGGGCGTCGAAGTGGTGAGCGCCCTTGAGATTACTGCTGACGTACTCGCCAATGGCGAGTACCGGAAAGTGCTCTTGAAAGCGCGAGAGGCGATACAGCGAGGAGAACCCATGTCGGAAGTATTTCGCGCGCACGAGGACATCTTCCCGCCATTTCTTTCCGAGATGGTCGCGGTGGGGGAAGAAACGGGGAAACTCTCTCCCATGCTTAAAGAAACGAGCACGTTTTTCGAAGCGGAGGTGGAACAAAAGACGAAGAATATCTCAACCATCATTGAGCCAGTGCTCATGGTGGTGGTCGGCGTGGTGGTCGGTTTCTTCGCGGTCGCGATGATTTCTCCCGCGTATTCACTTATGAATGCGATATAGATAACTCTACGAAGATATAAAAACCAACGAATGAGCACGGATCAAAAGAAGTTTCTTACAGGCTTTACCCTTATCGAGTCGCTCATTGGAGTCGCGGTGTTTATGCTCGTCGCGGTGAGCGCGTACCAAGCGTACGCGGCGACGATGAGCGCGGTGCGGGCCTCTCGACTTACCGTCGCGGCGGCCGCTCTCGCCAACGAACAGTTTGAAATAGTTCGTAATCTGCCCTACGAAAATGTCGGGGTGCAGGGCGGCATACCAAACGGCACCATCCCTCCGGTGCAGACCCTCCTTCGCGACACGGTGGCATTTACCGTTGAAACCACCATTCGCAATATCGATGATTCGTTCGACGGCACCATCGGCGGAGCGCCGAATGATCTTTCTCCTGCGGATTACAAACTTCTCGAACTCGTTATCTCTTGCGCTGCCTGTCGAAATTTCACTCCGCTTCACTTCACTACCTACGTCGGTCCTCGAGCACTGGAAACCGCTTCGACCAACGGGGCGCTGTTTGTTCGGGTATTTGACGCTTCGGGTCAGCCCGTTTCCGGCGCCGCTGTGCACGTCGAGAACAATCAGGCGGTTCCGGCGATTGTGATTGACGACATAACCAATAATGACGGGCTGTTACAGATCGTTGA
>MHRI01000007.1:6100-14897 GCA_001820935.1 Candidatus Taylorbacteria bacterium RIFCSPHIGHO2_01_FULL_51_15
CCCGGCGTGGAAGCCTATGAAATTGTGGTGACAAAGGCGGGCTACTCTCTCGATCGGACCTACCCGTCTGGCGCACCGGAGAATCCGAACCCGCAAAAACCACATGCGACCGTGTCGCTCCAACAATTAACCCAGCTCAGTTTCACCATTGATAGGGTAAGCACGCTTGATGTATTTAGCGTAACGGACACCTGTGGTCCGGTGCCTTCCATCGATTTCTCCCTCCGCGGATCTAAACTTATAGGCACGAATCCCGATGTGTTAAAGTACAGCGCCTCTCACACCACGAGCGATGTGGGCGAGAAAACCATTTCCGACCTCGAGTGGGACACGTACGGACTCTCGTTCACTGACGAAGAGTACGATCTTGCGGGTTCCATCCCGCTCCAGCCCTTCCTTCTTGGTTCCGGGGCGAATGAAGATGTGAAGCTTCTTGTCACCCCCAAGAACCCTAAAAGCATACTAATCACGGTCAAAGACGCCTCAACCGGGCTTCCGCTCTCCGATACCTCCGTGCGTCTCGCGCTTGGCGCGTACGAGTCGTCGCTCCTCACCGGTCGCGGATTTATTCGTCAAACCGATTGGGCAGGGGGGTCGGGACAAGCGGACTTTACTGACGGAACTAAGTTTTTCGATTCGGATGGAAATATCGCCACCGCGGATCCGGCTGGAGAAATCAAACTATGGAGTTCCCTTGGGACAGAGTACGCTTCAAACGGCTTTCTTGTCTCTTCGACATTTGATACCGGATCGGCAAGCAATTTCCATCAAATGCTTTGGCAACCGGAGGATCAGCCGGCGGACGCGGGGGAAGATAGCGTACGGTTTCAAATCGCCACCAACAATGACAAACTTGCTTGGAATTTCTTAGGTCCTGATGGCACGACAGGCACCTACTACACGCTCGCGAACCAAAACATTCATCCTGCGCATAACGCCGATCGATACCTTCGTTACAAGGTGTTCCTCAAAACTGCAAGTACTACCTTTACTCCCACTGTGTCTGATGCCTCGTTTACCTTTACCTCATCGTGTGTGCCTCCCGGCCAAGTGCTTTTTACCGGTCTTTCTTCGGGAGAGTACACGCTTACGGTCTCAAAGACCGGCTATCAGCCCTTTACGGACACCGTTACCGTTTCCGCGCCTTGGCAGCAGCGTGAGGTCGTCTTGTCACCTTAGTACTCATCTCTACTCCAATGCATTCTTTCAAACATCGCTCTGCCGTAGAATCCGGGTTCTCCCTCGTCGAGGTGATCCTTAGCTTGGGAATTCTCGCTCTCATTGGTCTTGCCGTTTTTTCCTTTCAGAAGAATGTGCTCTCACTGAACAGGCTCATTTCGGGAAATTTAACATCGCAGGCCGAAGCGCGCCGCGCTCTTAAAGACATGAGTGCGGAAATACGAAGCGCGTCCCCTTCAAGCCTTGGAGCTTACGCTCTTGCGCAGACGAGTACCTCCACTCTGACGTTTTACAGCAACATTGACGCCGATGCTTCCGTAGAGCGAGTGCGGTACTTCATTCAAGGCACTACTCTCAAAAAAGGGATTTTGAAACCGTCTGGCACACCGCTTGCCTATAATCCCGCGAATGAGACCGTGCGTGAGAGCATCCATAATATCGGAAACGGCACCACCACGCTCTTTAGCTACCATGATACGAACTATGACGGGACGAGTCCGCCCCTTGCGGAGCCGATTAACATTTCAGTCGTACGGCTCGTGAAGATAACCGTGCTGATCGAGAGAAGCACGGGGACACCCCAGAGTCCTCTTACACTCACTACGCAAGTTTCAATGAGGAACCTGAAGGATAATCTCTAGATTTGTGAAAACTACGTATGCATCCATTAGAAACACAAAAAAGTAGTATGCGAAGACCGATGTCGCGAAAAGGCGGCCACGTTCTCATACCGGTCATCGTGTTTGGATCAATCGCGGTATACCTTCTCGGCGCGTTCGCGAGTTGGGCGGTGCTTAGCATCAAGGCATCGCGACAGGCATTTAATCGAGAACAAGCTCTCCAGATCGCGGAAGCGGGCATCGATTATTATCGCTGGCACCTCGCGCACGCGCCCACTGATTTCGAAGACGGGAGCGGCGTCCCCGGACCGTATATCCACGACTTTAAAGATAAAGCGGGAAACAGCATCGGCCAATTTTCACTCGCGATTGCCGCTCCGCCGCTCGGTTCGACGCTCGTCACGCTCACCTCGACGGGCAGTACTGTCGCGGACCCCTTGCTCGAGCGCACGATCTCCGCGCGTCTCGCCAAGCCGTCTATCGCGAAATACGCGATCGCGGCAAACAACGTCATGCGATTTGGCGAGGGCACCGAGGTGTTTGGGCCCGTTCACTCGAATCAGGGTATACGGTTCGACGGTCTCGCGCACAACCTCGTGACGAGCGCCGTTTCGTCATACGATGATCCAGATCATAGTGGAGGCAGCGAGTTTGGAGTCCACACACACGATCCCCCCACCGATCCCTCACCCCCCGCCACTCCACCTCAACGAGCTGATGTGTTCGAGGTAGGTCGGCAGTTCCCCGTACCGGCGATAGATTTTGCCGGTATCACGGCGGACCTCGCGCAAATGAAAGCAGACGCTCAAGCGAACGGTTTCTATCGTCCCAGCGCCGGGGCGCTTGGCTATCATGTCGTGCTGAAAACAAATGATACATTCGACCTTTTCCGCGTCACCAGTTTGGTGAATCCTCCCTCAAATTGCACCAACACCGCGAACCAAACGGGCTGGGGTACGTGGAGCGTGCAAGGTGAGACACTCATCGGAAACTATCCATTTCCCCAAAATGGCATCATCTTCCTCGAAGACGAGATTTTCGTGCACGGACAGATTAACGGAGGTCGGCTCACAATCGTCGCGGCAACCTTGCCGGACAATCCTCCGACTCGGAGGAACATCACGGTCAACGCGGATGTGCGTTACACAAACTATGATGGTTCTGATGTGCTCGGGTTCATCGCGCAAGGTAATGTGAATGTCGGGCTTGTAAGCGAAGATGACTTGCGCATTGACGCCGCTCTGATCGCGCAAAATGGTCGGGTGGGGAGGTACTACTATCGCCCGCCCGGCGGCGGCCAACAGCGATGTTCCCCAAACCATGTTCGCCAGACAATCACCCTTCTTGGCATGATCGCGACCAATCAGCGGTATGGCTTTGCCTACACCGATGGCACCGGCTATCAAATACGAAACTTGAATTATGACGGGGGTCTCCTTTACGCCCCCCCGCCGAGCTTCCCCCTTACCTCTGATCAGTACATTACCCTCACTTGGGATGAGGAATAGCCGTAAGGCTTTGTGCATAGAGATGTGGATAACCTGTGCTCGCGCCCTATTTCTCTCCTCTTTTGCTATAATCTCTTTGTGAAGAAAAAGAAACTCATCGTCGGGAATTGGAAGATGAACCCCGCAAGCGCCGCCGAAGCTCGGCTGCTTTTTAGAAAGACCAAGCAGGCAGGAAGTAAACTAGATAAAGTAGAGACGGTTATCTGCCCGCCTTTTCCCTACTTGGGGCTCTTTGCTCATGCCGGTACGACGAGAGTGCCGCTCGGCGCTCAAGATCTCTTCTCTACGAATTCGGCTCGGGCAACGGGCGAAGTCAGCCCGGAAATGCTCAAAGACCTCGGTGTCTCGTACGTCATTGTCGGCCACTCCGAACGCCGTATGCTTGGAGAGACCGACGAAATCGTATCGAAAAAACTTAAAGCGGCTCTTGCGGAGGGACTCTCTCCGATTGTGTGCATGGGAGAGAAGGAGCGCGATGTTGAGGGTAGATACTTCGACACGCTTAAATCGCAAATCATCGCTTCGCTTTCGGGGACAAGTCGTGCGGATCTTCGAACCCTTTGCATCGCGTACGAGCCGCTCTGGGCCATCGGCAAGAGCGCTCGGGAGGCAATGGAGCCTCGCACTGTTCGTGAGATGGCGATTTTTATACAGAAGGTGCTTAGAGACATCTATGGCGAAGAAGCCGCACAGCTTCCTTCGATTCTCTATGGCGGTTCGGTTGAAGAAAGCAACACAGCGTCGATACTAAGCGAAGGCGGAGTTGGCGGTCTACTCGTTGGTCACGCGAGTCTCGACGCGGAGCGATTTACGAAGATACTGAAGAGTGCAAACGGGGTATAAAAAAACACAGTGTCCAAAAAACCAAACAAAAGAAGAGTTGCATACGCACAACTGTTTCAAAGATTTTGGTAGTTCTGTTTTTTGGATTTTTGGATACTGTGCTTTGAATAGTTTTTAAAATATGAATCTCCCACTTCTTAGAGACGCCGGTGACTTGCGCGGGAAACGCGTTCTGCTTCGCCTCGACTTGGACTTGCCTCTCGAACAAGGAAGGCTCGAGGACGCCCATCGCATTAATCGAGCGCGGAAAACTCTCGATTTTCTTAAAAATGGAGGAGCAAAGACGCTTATCATCGGGCACGTTGGACGTGATCCTAAAGAAACGCTTCGTCCGATCGGAGACTATCTAAGAACGTTTCTTCCCATCGTGTTTGCGGAAGGAGTAGAAGTCGCAAAGGAAAAATTACGAGTGGCGGAGGAGGGAACATTCGTCTTGTTGGAGAATCTGCGCAGTTTCAAAGGAGAGACAGAAAACGATCCGACCTTCGCGCGAGCGCTGGCCGCTCTTGCAGATGTGTACGTGAATGAAGCGTTTGCCGTCTCGCACCGCGAGCATGCCTCTATCGCTCTCGCACCAAAGCTCTTGAAAAGTTTTGCCGGTTTTGTCTTCGCTGAAGAAGTGCAGAATCTCTCAAAGGCGTTCACGCCTACGCATCCCGCCCTGCTTATTTTAGGCGGCGCAAAATTCGAGACCAAAACTCCGCTTATAAAACGATTTCTCGGTATCGTCGATGACGTGTACGTCTCCGGAGCACTCGCTAACGATATTTATCGTGCTCGCGGATACGAAACCGGCGTTTCACTCGTCTCTAGCTACACACTCCCAGACTCTATCTTGCGCAGCCCCAAACTCCATGTACCTTCAGATGTGATCGTGCGCACTCTCCACGGTCCAGTAGAGAGAGGGCCGGATACGCTCGAGGAAAATGAAAAAATTGTAGACGCAGGCTCCGACGCGCTGTCTGATCTTCGCGTACTTGTGGAAAAGGCTGCCTTTGTGCTCTGGAATGGACCTTTGGGAGAATACGAAGCTGGGTTTGATCAAGGCACCATCGCGCTCGCGCAAATGCTGGCCGAATGTGACGCGGAAACCATTATCGGCGGGGGAGACAGTCTCGCGGTGGTCTCTAAACTCGGCCTTCTTGAGAGATTTTCGTTCGTCTCTACCGGCGGCGGGGCCATGCTTGAATTTCTCGCGAATGAGACACTGCCGGGGATTCAAGCGCTTCAGAAGCAAGCGCGGAATGGCGAATTATGAATGAAGAATTAAGCATCGGAATCCGTTCCTCCCATAATTCATAATTCGATATTCATTATTCCATCAAAGCTCTGCTTTGATTCTTTCCGCGACCACTTGCCGTTCATTTCCGTCGTATTCTTTGCCTACCCAGAGCGAGAATTTGTCTTTTCCGTAGCGCGGCATGATGTGCACATGTGCATGAAAGACGACTTGCCCTGCGGCCTCGCCATTGTTCATTCCGATGTTCACACCTTTCGAGCCGATCCGCAAAATCGCATCTGCTACTTTTTTCGCGACGATCGCAACTTTCCCGACGAGCTCATCAGGCATATCGTGAATGCTCACATAGTGCCTTTTAGGAATGACGAGGGTGTGGCCGGGGTTCACCGGCTTAATATCGAGAAACGCGAGCACGTCGGCATCCTCATACACCTTGGTGCACGGAAGCTCGCCTTTAATGATCTTGCAAAATATACAAGGAGTCATAGTGAGTAGTATAGAGAAAAAAGAGAAAAAGAAAATACCGGCCTGAACGTGCTAAACTGTTCTTTATGCCGTCCTACACCATTCGAGAAGCACCCTCATCTGAAGCAGAGAAGGAACTCATTGCCTACTCGCCGCTGTTGCGGCAACTTTTACACGGAAGGGGGATTACAGAGGCGAAGGAGGCGGAACAGTTTTTACACCCTAACTACGATGCGCATACCCATGACCCTTTCACACTCAAAGACATGGAGAAAGCGGTGGAACGAATTCTCCGATCGGTTCAAAACAATGAGCGTATCGCCATTTTCAGCGACTATGACGCGGACGGTATTCCCGGAGCGGTCGTACTGCACGATTTCTTCAAACGAATCGGCCATTTGAATTTTGAAAACTACATTCCCGACCGACATGGTGAAGGATTCGGCCTTAACGCTTCCGCGATACGAGAGTTACACGAGTCAGGTTGTCGCCTCCTTATCACGATTGATTGCGGCATCACTGACACGGAAGAAGTTGCCCACGCCATCGAACTTGGAATGGATGTCATCATCACGGATCATCATCTACCCGGGGCGGAAATTCCGCACGCGTACGCGATCCTCAACCCGAAGCAAGCCGACTGTAGGTATCCCGAGAAAATGCTCTGCGGCTCGGGCGTCATCTTCAAACTTATTCAAGCTCTGTGTTTCGAAATTCGAAATTCGAAATTCGATATTCCAGAAACCATTTTTCCTGCCGGGCAGGAAAAATGGTTGTTGGATATGGTCGGTTTGGCCACTCTCTCCGACATGGTGCCACTCACTGGAGAAAATCGAGTGTTTGCTCACTTTGGACTGAAAGTCTTGCGAAAGTCCCCCCGCAAGGGCCTCCGTGAACTCCTGTCAGTCCTTCGGCTAAACCGAAGCGAACTTACTGAAGATGATATCGGCTTCTCAATCTCGCCTCGCATCAACGCCGCCTCTCGTATGGGCGTTCCGATGGATGCCTTCCGTCTTTTTGCGACGTCGGACGAAGCTGAAGCCGCCACGCTCGCAAGGCACTTGGACAAGATGAATACTGAACGCAAGGGCAAAGTAGCCTCACTCGTTAAAGAAGTCAGAAGAACCGTTGAAGAGAGAGGGGAGCGAAAGGTGATAGTGGCCGGGAATCCTAATTGGCGACCCGCGCTACTTGGCCTTGTCGCGAGTTCGCTCGCGGAAGATATGCGCTGCCCCGTCTTTCTCTGGGGAAGAGAAGAGAGCGTGGAGCTCAAAGGTTCTTGCCGATCTGGCGGAAGTGTCGATCTCTCACTTATGATGCAAGAGGCGCGCTCGGTATTCAGCGACTTTGGCGGACACAAGGAAGCGGGAGGATTTTCGACCACGCTTGAAAAAGTGCACTTGCTTGAAGCAGAGCTTGAACGTGCCTATGAAAAAGTGCGAAGCGACTATAATAGCGGCGTCTCTCTTGTCGCTGATGCGGCGCTCTCCCTCGATGAGGTGACGGCGAGGACGTATTCAGAGATTGCACAGCTCTCGCCTTTCGGAGTGGGAAACCATAAACCCGTTTTTCTTTTTGAGCAGGTGAAGGTGCGCAGAATGGAGCAATTCGGAAAGGAGAAACAGCATCTGAAACTCATCTTTGCGAAGTCAGACGGTGTGTTTGTGCCCGCAATACAGTTTTACGCGAAGCCAGAGGACTTTGGCGTCGAACCTCGGGAAGGCGGAGTCGTGAATCTCTTAGCTCACTTCGAAAAGTCCACATTCGGCAATCGTACCGAGCTTCGACTTCGGATTGTTGATGTTTTCTAATCCCAGCATCACGGACAACGCGCAAGATTCGGAAATCCCCGAACCTCTCTTTTTTGCTATACCCTCACACCAACTTTATATAAAGTTGGTGTGAGGGTATACTTCCTCCATTCATAATTCATATTTCATGATCCATAATTCTATCATCGTCTTCACTGACGGCTCCTCACGCGGCAATCCCGGTCCAGGGGGATTTGGAGCTATTATCATAGCTCCAAAGAATAATGAAGTTGGAAGTGAGAATCATGAAATAAGAGAAGTCGGAGGAAGAGAGGAACATACAACGAATAATAGAATGGAGCTACAGGCGGCGATTTCTGCTCTTTCCATAATTCCTAATTCAGAATTCATCATTCGCGTGTATACCGATTCAGCATACCTTCTGAACGGTATAACACGTTGGATACATGGTTGGCAGAAAAATGGCTGGAAGACGAAGGAGAAAAAAGATGTGGAGAATCGAGATTTGTGGGAAAGCCTTGTAGAAAAAAGTAGAGACAGGGAAATACACTGGGAATATGTGGGTGGACATGTAGGAGTCGCGGGGAATGTGCGGTGTGATGTCATAGCGCAGACCTACGCCGACACAACGGAAGTAGATGCGGAGAAGAAACTGAAATTGTACAACGGACCGCTGTCTGACTATCCGATTAAGAATATCTTGGATATCAGCCATGACGCGGGTAAGGTAAAAGAAAAGAACACAAAACGCGCCCGTAGCAGCGCAAAAGCGTATTCATACGTGAGTTTAGTCGGCGGAGTGGTGAAGACGCATAACACATGGGCAGAGTGCGAGGCGCGAGTGAAAGGAACATCGGCGAAATACAAAAAAGTGCTTTCAGCGGATGAAGAACAGAAACTTATTGCTGAATGGACCCAAACTCAGAAGCGATGATCGTGGTCTAGGATTGTCCTCGACATGGCCTCAACAGTAACCGATAAGATCTTTTACGGTAGCATTGCCGGTTTTGTGGCCGGTGTCTTTCTGCATTCGTTTGTACAGCTCGGAAGCGGGTTTTCAATGTTTCTTCTTTTGTTGGGGGCAGCCCTTTTCATTCTCCCCTTTCTAAAGGGAGCAGCCGAAGGTCGAGGGATTTCAAAATCCTCCCCCCTCGAAGATGGCGCCACCTC
>MHRI01000007.1:14995-56832 GCA_001820935.1 Candidatus Taylorbacteria bacterium RIFCSPHIGHO2_01_FULL_51_15
AGCCGCAGGACTTGGAATGTTGCGATACGACTTTGCGGAGATGAGAGGCGCGAAAACCGGATTTGAGTCTTCAGTGGGGAAGACGATCACTCTTGAAGGGCTGATTGCTGATGAACCTGACGTGAGGGAGAGCAATACAAGATATGTCTTGCGTACCACCCCCTCTCCTGTCTCCCCCTCTCTAGAGGGGGAGAGGAAGAAGGGAGAAACGAAGGTGCTTCTTACCATGCCTCATGAACCGCAATTTCGCTATGGAGACAAGGTGACTGTAGCAGGAAAGCTGGAGCGGCCGGAGAATTTCACCGATGAAAAGACACTGCGCGAGGTGAACTATGTCTCCCACTTGGAGAAAGACGGGATCTACTTTGAGATGTTTCGACCCAAGATCACCCGCGCCGCTTCCGGAGAGGGGCACGCGATTGTCGAAACACTATTTGCGTTCAAACACGCATTCATAAAAAACATTAATACGCTTATTCCCGAGCCACACGCCTCTCTCTTAGGCGGTCTTGTCGTAGGGGCCAAACAGTCGCTCGGGAAAGAACTCTTGGATGACTTTCGCAAGGTCGGAGTAATTCACATCGTCGTCCTCTCCGGCTATAACATCACCATCATCGCCCTCTTCATCGAATGGATCCTCTCTCGTTTGAAGAAGAATGTCCGACTTCTCTTCGCGGCCATGGCGATGACACTCTTCGCCATCATGGTCGGCGGGAGCGCGACTGTAATCCGCGCGACGGTTATGGCGATTCTTGTACTCCTTGCTCGAGGAACAGGAAGAGTCTATGAGGTGACACGAGCACTTCTTGTCGCCGGAGTGATCATGCTCCTCCACAACCCGAAGATACTCGTGTTCGACACCTCGTTTCAGCTCTCCTTTCTGGCGACGGTCGGTCTTATCTATGTCTCGCCATTTATCGAACCGAAAGTGAGGTGGATCACGGAATGGTGGCACATGCGGGAGATCGTGGTTGCCACCGTTGCGACACAATTGTTTGTGCTCCCATTCCTTCTCTATAAAACAGGCATGCTCTCGATCGTTTCGCTTCCGGTGAACTTACTTATTCTGACCGCGATCCCGCTTACGATGCTCTTCGGATTTCTCGCCGGTATGGCGGCTTTCGTATCAACCGCGCTCGCTTTCCCTTTTGCCATGCTCGCTTACGCGCTGCTCGCGTACGAACTTTCCATAGTGGAGTGGTCTTCCTCGCTCTCATTTTCCGCCGTGTCCATACCGTATTTCCCTTTGTGGCTAGCCATATTCTCTTATGGCGTCTATGCAATGCTATTTATTCTGTTGCGTAAGAAGAAATCAACAGTGCCTTTCAGAGAAGGTCTGCTATCATAAGACTTTAGAACTCTCCTTGTTATGAGAAATCTACAAACCCTTGATCGAGGGGGCTTCATTGATGTGCTCAGCTCTTTGTCGCCGGGCATTTGGACAGCGTCCATCGTAGATAGATGTATTCATTTGTGCCATGCAAACGATGAGCACATTCATTCACCATCCACTGCTGTCTACTTTCATTTGACGGGGGACATCCTTCACCGTGGATCATTTTGGCATCCCGAAATCACCAAGCGATTCAATTTACCCTGGTGGATCGTTCTCGAAATTACCTACGCGGAAACGTGCTGCTCGGCAGGTGGCCGATGCTATGATAGTGAACTTCGGCTAGCGCTTCTCGAAGCAGTTGCCCCGCTCATACGCGAGGGCAATCTCACAATGTTTATGCGTGAGCTCAATCTCGAAAACCTCAAACACAAAGGGGTCGTTCGGGAATTCATCACCCCCACAGGGTCTCGTCTTACCATCTAGCTCTCATCGCCTCTCGCGATTTGAGCTAGTATTCTTTTCGTCTACTTTTGAGCTTCTTTAAAATTCTTTTCGATTACGTCCCAATTTAGATTCGCAAAAAAATCTTCCACATACTGTTTCTTTCCGCTTGGCTGATAGTCGGCAACATATGAGTGTTCCCACATGTCGAGGCCAAGGATGAGTGAGCAGGCTTGTAGTTGCCCGAGGTGTTGCTCATCAACCCACGCGTGCAAGAGCCGTTTTGACGCCGGATCATAGTAGAGCATGGCCCAACCGATGCCGCGCGTGAGCGCGATTGCCTTACACTCCGCGAGCCAGGCATCAAGGGAACCCCAAGTTTGCCCGACTGCTTTTGCGAGAGGGCCGCTTGTGGAGATGGGAGTCGGACCTCCCTCCAAACTCCTGAAATACACCTCATGATTTCGCATACCATTAAATTCAAACCCGAATCGGCGCATCACCTCGCCTAACGCATACGCATTTTTTTCCGCGTCTTCTTTAAGTTCCTCAATCTTCTCCAAAACGAGGTTCGCGTGCTTCACATAGCCCGCGTAGAGTTTGAGATGCTCCTCGATATTCCTTTTTGAGATTCCCTTTAACTCTGGGATGTTGAATTTTTGCTCAATGAATGACATATCGCTATCATATCATGTATGGGAAGACTCTTGAAACATCTACCTTGGTATCTGCTTGGATTCATTTTTGTGGCTACATTTTTCATCTGGTATGTCATGGCGCGCGAAGATCGAGGAGGACTTCTGACGGTCGCCTTTTTGGATATTGGGCAGGGAGACGCTATTTTCATCGAGTCGCCGACGGGCGCGCAGATGCTTATTGACGGCGGCCCGGGAGCCATCGTGCTTCGAGAGCTGGGGAAAGTCATGCCCTTTTACGACCGCTCCATCGATCTACTCCTTGTATCCAACCCTGACAGCGACCACATGTCCGGATTTCTTGATGTGCTTCGCTCATTCACCGTAAGCACTCTTGTCGAGCCGGGAACCGTGGGAGCTTCGGCTGATTATCGTTCTCTGCTGGAAGAAGTTAAAAAGGAAGGAGCCTCGCATGTTATCGCCAAACGAGGACAAAACCTAAACTTAGGTGGCGGAGCATATTTTGAAATCCTCTTTCCCGACCGTGATGCGTCGGGTCTTTCAACCAATGACGGATCAATTATAGGCAAGCTTGTGTACGGGACTACATCATTTCTCTTTCCTGGAGACACCACGACTGCCATAGAGGAGTATGTCGCGTCAGTGGATAGAGAACACCTTGATGTTGATGTGCTAAAGGTCGCGCATCATGGCTCAAAGACTTCTACGAGTGAGGCGCTCCTTGGGTTCGCATCGCCCAAGATGGCTGTCATCTCCGCGGGCAAGGACAACAAGTACGGTCATCCGCACAAGGAAGTGCTCGATCGGCTGGAACAGTTTGACGTGGAAACCCTCGGTACGTATGAAAAGGGAAGCGTGGTCATGGAATCAAACGGAGAAACTATTTGGATAAAAAAATAGCCAGAGACAGCTCTGGCCAAGGCGCTCACCACTTTTTGGGCTCAAAGTTATACGATCTCTCCGCGTACCACTTGTAGTGACGCATCTCCCTCCGATCCCTATCTTCCGGATACAGTGAAAGATGGATCGAGACAGTGTTATCGAGAATTCTGACGAGTTGTTTATAGTAACCCACATTTTCCGCATTAATGGCTGTTTCGCCCGTCCAGCGGTGGAGTACTTTGTACACTCGCTCGCATTCCATCCGAGAGCGCGCGCGATTTTTGATCTCACACAACGCTTCAGAGACGGGAGACCATGCCATGCAAATCCCGCAGATGCCCGCCGCAGTAAGAAGCAGCGTACCCGTAAACTCACGAAGAAAGTGATGCCAATAGGAAAAAGTCATGAGAAGGGCCAGCAGAGCAAGCCCCAATATACGGAAAAGGACAGTGCTCATACGATCTGCCTATAGGATATCCGTCTTACAATCCCGCAGCAAGCGAGTGCGCTCCTTTTCCTTCTACTAGCTACTTTCTATGTACTAGTGGATTAGATGAGTCCCGCTTTTTTGAGCGTGGCATAAGCGCCATTTTTGTTGATGGTCTTAATGGCTCTTGTGGAGAGCACTATTGAAATAGACTTTTTAAGCTCCGGGATGTAGATGCGCTTCTTTTGCAGGTTTAACTGACGGCGGCTCATGCCGGTTGGATTGAACTGCGTCGCGCGGGTGCGGTTACTGTAGCCTCCGGCGCGCTTCGGACCTCGTTTGGTGATGGGACAAATCTTCATACAATTATTCTGATTGATCTAATTACTCTAATTATTCTAAAGAATCGACAAGTCTCAATTCCTAAATTGAGAATTGGCCATTGAGTTTTCCTTAGGTCAATTAGATTAATTAGAAGAATTAGGTTAATTCCGATTTAGGCTTCACGATGGTATCATAATTCCACCAACATGCAACTGGACGTTATCTTTCAAATCGCAGTACTTATCATGTCTGTCGTGGTTCACGAAGTCTCCCATGGCTTTGTGGCCAACTACCTCGGTGACCCGACGGCGCGGCTTCAAGGAAGATTGACGATAAATCCCCTCCCGCACATTGACCCCATCGGGTCGGTACTGGTACCGCTTCTTCTTTTCTTCTCAAGCACCGGTGTCTTATTTGGCTGGGCGAAGCCGGTGCCGGTGAATCCGTACAATCTTCGCGGAAAACATGGAGAAGCTCTTGTCGCGGCCGCCGGTCCGCTTTCAAACATCGCCATCGCCCTTATCTTCGGTTTCCTTATCAGGGCGGGAGAGAGTCTGTTACCGCCCTCCTTTTTAGAGATAGCCGTATCAGTGGTCATCATTAACATCGTTTTGGCTATTTTTAACCTCGTTCCCATACCGCCACTCGATGGTTCCAAGGTGTTATTTTCTTTTTTACCGTATGAACTGCAGAGTATCCGTGATTCGCTCGAACGCTATGGGTTCTTCATCGTCCTCATCTTTATCGTCTTTCTCTGGCAGTATCTAACGCCAGTCATTGAGTTCATATTTTCCCTCGTAACTGGTCTACGGCTCTGATTTGCCTTTCTATAGGGACTATAGTAGAGTACTGGGGCTGTAATTTTCAATTTGCAATTTACAATTTTCAAATAAAACTCAAAATTAAAGAATTTCTAAATTAGACATTGACTGAAAATTGATAATTGAAACTTGGAAATTTGCTTTAGGATATGTCTACCATTAATCAACTCGTCAAACGCGGTCGTAAGACTGCCGCGCGTAAGAGCAAAACTCCCGCACTCACGAAAGGTTTTAACGTTCTCAAAAACAGACCGGTCTTTTACAATGCCCCTTTTAAACGAGGCGTGTGTACGAAGGTAACCACGAAAACTCCCCGCAAGCCCAACTCCGCAATCCGTAAAATCGCCCGTGTGCGCCTTACCAACGGCATGGAAGTCACCGCCTACATCCCTGGTATGGGACACAACCTACAGGAGCACGCGGTAGTACTCCTTCGTGGTGGTCGAGTCAAAGACGTTAACCTCCGTTATCAAATCGTTCGAGGCGTACTCGATGCCGGTGGAGTAGAGAAGCGTATGAAAGGGAGAAGCTCGTATGGTGCCAAGCGGCCAAAAGCCGCTTAAGAATATAGAATAATGAATTAGGAATTAAGCTTAATTCAGAATTCATACTTCATAATTCATCTACAAATGAGACGCAAAGTAAAAAACCGAAAAGAGTTAGCTCCCGATGCGATCTACAACTCGCAGAAGGTGACGAAGCTCATTAACTACGTGATGGAAGACGGCAAGAAGGAGGCCGCGCGGAAAATCGTATTCGGTGCATTCTCCATTATTAAAGAGAAACAGAAAGTGGAGAATCCGCTTGAAGTTTTCGATACGGCGCTTAAAAACATCACTCCACTTATGGAAGTGCGTTCTCGTCGTGTCGGTGGTGCCAACTATCAGGTGCCTGTAGAAGTTCGCCCCGACCGTCGCACCGCGCTCGCGTTTCGATGGCTCATCGGTGCGGCTCGCGGAAAGAAAGGAAAACCGATGCGGATGAAACTCGCCGAAGAGCTCATGCTCGCCGCCAAAAACGAGGGTGACGCGGTGAAAAAGCGCGAAAATGTCCACAAGATGGCCGAGGCCAACAAGGCCTTTGCGCATTTTGCGTGGTAACACAAACCAGCTGTTAGCTTCTAGCTGATAGCTTTTAGGAAAGAAAGCTCAGCTTTGCATTTTTGTCTTCTATAGGCTATTCTACGAATGCCTTTGAGGCATTTTCTTTTTATAAGAAACTCACGAATCAAGCACGAATTGAAGAACGCGAATTCCTCGAATCCGATTCGGGATTATTCGAGTCAGAATTAGAGTTTGATTAGCGATTATTCATGCAACGAGACTACCCATTAGAGAGAGTGCGTAATTTTGGAATCATCGCACATATCGACGCTGGCAAGACGACGACCAGCGAGCGCATTTTGTTCTACACCGGCATGATCCACAGAATCGGCGAGGTGCATGAGGGCGAGACCACGACCGATTGGATGGAACAAGAGCGCGAGCGGGGTATCACCATCACGGCCGCGGCCATCACCTGTTTCTGGAATCCGACTTATTCCCCAAAGGGCGACATCTCGCAGAAGCATCGTTTCAACATCATCGACACCCCCGGGCACATCGACTTCACCGTCGAAGTGAAGCGCTCTCTTCGCGTACTTGACGGAGCCGTTGTCGTCTTTGACGGTGTCGCTGGCGTGGAACCTCAGTCTGAAACCAACTGGCGCTACGCCGACGAAGGAGAAGTGCCTCGTATTTGCTTTATCAACAAGCTCGACCGCATGGGCGCGTCTTTCGAGAAATCATTTGCTTCGATCCTGGACCGTCTCAACAAAAACGCGGTTCGCATGCAGATCCCTATCGGACTTGAAGAACATTTTGAAGGCGTCATCGACCTTCTGAAGATGAAAGCCTACGATTTTCAAGGCGAGAAGGGTATTGAGGTGATCGAAAAGGATATTCCTTCCGACTATGTCGAGGAAGCAAAGAAGTATCGGGCTGAGCTTATCGAGAGAATCGTTGAGCAGGATGACCGTCTGTGCAGCGAGTATCTCGAAGGCAAGGAACCTCCTCTTGAAGTGCTGAAAGCCACCCTCCGAAAAGCGGTCATCGCAAATAAGATTTTTCCCGTCTTTACCGGATCGGCTCTCAAAAACAAAGGAGTACAGCTTGTGCTCGACGCCGTCGTTGATTACCTGCCCTCTCCGCTTGATATGCCCGCCGTTAAGGCCACGGACGTAAAAACAGGTGAGCCCGCGCTTCGCCACGCGAGCGACGAAGAGCCGTTTTCCGCACTCGTCTTTAAACTTCAGAGCGACCCTTTCGTTGGCCAACTCGCGTTTTTCCGAGTGTATTCGGGAAGTGTTGAAGCGGGAACGTATGTCTACAATTCCACGACGGGAAATCGAGAACGCCTTTCCCGCATTGTTCGCCTGCAGGCTGACAAGCGCGAGGAGGTGAAGAAAGTATTTGCCGGAGAAATTGCGGCGGCGGTGGGCCTCAAAGACGCAAGAACGTCGCATACCCTCTGCGATGAGGCGCATCCAATCGTACTCGAAGCGATTAAATTCGCGGATCCGGTTATCTCACTTCGCATCGAACCAAAAACGAAAGCCGATCAGGAGAAGATGGGTTTTGCCCTGAAACGTCTTGCGGATGAAGACCCCACCTTTAAAATCAAGAGCGATCAGGAAACGGGGGAGACGGTCATTATGGGCATGGGGGAGCTACAGCTTGAGATCATGGTTGACCGAATGAAACGCGAGTTTGCCGTAGTCGCTAACGTCGGTAAGCCGCAAGTGGCGTACCGCGAGACTATTCAAGGTGAGGCGGAAGCGGAGAATAAATACATCAAACAGACGGGTGGTCGAGGCCAGTACGGCCATGTCAAAGTATCCGTTCGCCCAATGAAGCCAATCGACCCTGAAGCAAAGGTCAAGAAGAACGTCAAACGCTACGATCACTTTGAATTCATCGATTCGATCAAGGGAGGCGTCATCCCCCAGGAGTTTATTCCGGCAGTTGAAAAAGGAGTCAAGGAGGGACTTGAGCACGGCGTGGTTGCCGGTTTTCAACTCGTCGACGTTTCCGTCGAACTCACGTTCGGTTCGTATCACGACGTTGATTCATCGGAGATCGCGTTCAAAATCGCCGGTTCGCAGGCGGTCCAAGATGCCTGCAAGCGCGCACGCCCGGTCATTCTCGAGCCGATCATGAAGGTGGAAGTAGTGACGCCGGATAAATTCCTCGGCGATGTCACGGGGCACCTCAATTCAAAACGAGGGGAAGTGCAAAACGTATCCGACCGCGGCCTGAATAAAGTCGTGGCCGCAAAAGTACCCCTCGCCGAGATGTTCGGGTACATCACAACGCTACGGTCCATGACCGAAGGGCGAGCGAGCTTTACCATGGAGTTTGATCATTATGAAGCGGTGCCTCCAAACGTGGCGCAGACGATCATAGAGTCCAGAAAATAGCGCGATTGCACTTTCCCCGCCTTTTTGTTACTATACTCCAGCATGCTTTTGCCCTAATGGGCCTAGTTGTGTGTCCACATTATTAGCTGGGTAATAAGAATCCGAAGCACGAAATCTGAAATCCGAGACAAATTCAAAGCTCCAAGCGACTCACTAAGGTCGCTTAGAATTTAGATATTGTTTCGAATTTCGATATTCGAATTTCGAGTTTTCAAAAATATGGCAGAGGAATTTAAAAGGGATAAACCGCACGTTAACGTTGGAACTATCGGTCACGTTGACCACGGCAAGACCACGCTCACCGCGGCGATTACCGCCGTGCAGGCTAAGAAAGGGCTTTCAAAACCGATCTCCTACGATCAAGTAGCGAAAGCATCGGAAAAGGAAGGTCGCCGCGATCCGTCCAAGATCATCACGATCGCGATTTCCCACGTCGAGTACTCAACCGACGCTCGACATTACGCGCACGTTGACTGCCCCGGACACGCCGATTACGTAAAGAACATGATCACGGGTGCCGCTCAAATGGACGGCGCTATTCTCGTTGTGTCCGCGGTTGATGGTCCGATGCCCCAAACTCGGGAGCATATCTTGCTCGCGAAGCAAGTCGGGGTGCCTAAAATAGTCGTCTTTCTCAACAAAGTGGACCTTGTCCAAGACAAAGATCTCCTTGATCTCGTCGAGGAAGAAATTCGGGAACTCCTCACCAAATACGGCTTTGATGGCAAAGAGGCTCCTATCGTCAAGGGTTCGGCACTGAAGGCTTTGGAAGGAGACGCCGAAGGAGTAAAGTCGATTGAGGCGCTCCTCACAGCTCTCGATACTTACATCCCGATCCCGACCCGCGAAGTGGATAAGCCATTTCTCATGCCTATTGAGGACATCTTCTCGATCGAAGGCCGCGGCACCGTCGTGACCGGACGCATCGAACGCGGAAAGGTGAAGGTTGGCGAGGAAGTGGAAATCATCGGTCTCAAACCGACAACCAAGACGACGGTTACAGGTATTGAAATGTTCAACAAAAACCTTCAAGAGGGTATGGCGGGAGACAACGCTGGCGTGCTTCTCCGAGGCACCAAGAAGGAAGACGTGCACCGCGGTCAGGTGATCGCAAAACCCGGTACGACTACGCCACACACCGATTTCGAATCAGAAGTGTACATCTTGAAGAAAGAGGAGGGAGGCCGCCACACTCCGTTCTTCGCGGGGTACAAACCGCAATTCTATATCCGCACCACCGATGTTACCGGTGAAGTTACGCTTCCGGAGAAGACAGAGATGGTGATGCCGGGAGATACCATTCAGTTCAAAGTAAAACTTGTCGCACCTGTGGGACTTGAAGAGAAAATGCGTTTTGCCATCCGCGAGGGAGGAAAGACGGTAGGTGCGGGAGTAGTCACCAAAATTGTGGCATAATCGCGAATCGTACTCGAATTGAAGAAACACGAATAACCCGAAATCGGATTCGAGAGATTGGAGACTACATTAGCGTTTGATTAGAGATATGGCCGTTAAATCCACAACCGAAAAATCCCCTAAGACCCTAAAACGGAAGCGCGCTCCGCGAGCAAAGAAAGCGGCAAAATCAGAAGTAGTGCCAAAACTTCGCATTCGGGTCCGCGCCTATGAGCACAAGATCCTGGACGCGTCGATCAAGCAGATTCTCGACACCGCGTTCCGTTTCGATGCCACCGTGCAGGGTCCCATTCCGCTCCCGACCGAAATCAAGAAATATACCGTTAATCGCTCGTCATTCGTCTACAAAAACGCGAGAGAGCAGTTCGAGATGCGCGTGCATAAACGTCTCATCGATATCATCAACCCCACGCCGAAACTCATCGAAGCCCTGACAAACCTCTCACTTCCCTCCGGAGTGACGATTGATGTGAAGATGTTGTAGAAAATAAGGAGTCGTTCTTACGGCGACTATATTTTCAAAATCCCGATGAGTTTTCCTAAACTACATCGGGGCTCCTCAAAATCGCCCCGAAGAAAGCCGGGGCGATTTTGTTTGCGTGTTGCCTTTTTCTGGATAGAATGTCCGCAGAAAGGAGAAAAGAACAGTATGCCCATATACGTTTGCGCTATCGGGCGCACCTGCATTAAATCAACCGCATTTAACTGGCCGCAATCTGTCGAAGTAAATGAGCATGGCATGGAAGGAGATCGGGAATTCGTTGTGGTTGAGGATGGAATGTTTGTCGCGCAGCGACACGGCACGCTTCCCGCGCCATTGCCAAAGGCGATTACAAACAAGCTTGCTTCACTCGGACTTGGAATTGAAGTGCGCACCATGTGTCAAATCGTTTCCAGAGTTGACGGTGGCACGTTAACTGTTAGGGCGCCGGGGATGTCAGAGCTTTGCGTCTCGCTTTTGGACACAGCTCCAAGTGAAGCGCGCGTGCAAGTGTGGAAGGATAGCGCGCTTCCCGCAATCGATCAGGGAGCCGAAGCCGCGCAGTGGTTCACCGCATTTCTTTCCCGCGAGCGAAAAGGACACTATCGCTTGATGCGGATGGCGCGATCGTGCGCGAGGAAAAGCAAAGGAGGCGACGCACTCTTGCGATTCCACGACGCCTTCCCATTCATGATGGTTTCGAGCGCTTCGCTCGGGTCATTGAACGGCAAACTGATTTCACAGGGTGAACTCGCTGTGCCGATGACTCGTTTTCGCCCGAATATCGTGCTCCAAGGGTTGAAACCCCATGAGGAAGATCGCATCGCCCGACTGCGAATCGGCCAGATCGAATTCACAGGCAAAACACTCTGTGATCGATGTGTGGTAACCTGTACGGACCAGAAAACCGCCGTCCGTATGAAGGAGCCTCTCCGTACGCTTAGCACATACCGGAAAGGCAGTCACATCGGCATTACGGACAAAGGCGTCAACAAAATATACTTTGGACGTAATTTCGATCACTGTGGTACAGGAGTAATCCGTGTGGGGGACGCGGTTGAAGTACTCGAGTGGAAGCAATAACCAGTCTGCGCTATCGGAGAGCGGCCTTGAGGGAAGGCCGCTTTACTTTTCTCAAGTCATTTGTTAGTGTTCTCCCACTGCTATCTCGACATTCGCTTCACGCGGAAGTCCGGGACAAGCCGAACGGATGACACGGAAGAAGGAGAACCGCCAGTGTACCCGCCGAAGCTCGAAAGAGCGTAGGAGGGTTGCTGTGTTCACAGAATAAAGACTCCTCTTTTTCTATGTTTGTACCTTCGTATCGATTCGTAATTCGTATTGCATGAAATTTCTGCTCGGCACAAAGGTGAATATGACGCAGGTCTGGGATGAACAAGGTCATGTTCGTCCGGTGACGGTTATCTTAGTAAAGCCTAACGTCATTACACAGATTCGGACAGTGGAGAAAGACGGTTACAGCGCCGTTCAGGTTGGATGGGGAACCCGTAAAGCAAAGAACGTGAACAAGGCGATGAAGGGGCACGTAAAGGATCTTGGCAGTTTCGCCGGACTTCGCGAATGGAGACTTGAGGCTCCCGCGACAGAGGCAGTGGGCGACAAGATCGGCGTTGATGTGTTTAAGAAAGGCGATGAAGTGACTGTGAGCGGCGTTTCAAAGGGTAAGGGATTCCAAGGCGTCGTGAAGCGGCATGGCTTCAAGGGGGGCAGCCGCACGCACGGTCAGAAACATTCCGAGCGCGAGCCGGGAGCTATCGGCGGAGGCGCGCGAGCCGGTGGCCGCGTTGCGAAAGGCATGCGCATGGCAGGCCGTATGGGGGGTGAGCGCGTGACCGTAAAAAACCTGAAAATCATTGATATTGTGCCGGAAGAACATCTGCTTTTGATTGGAGGCGCGGTGCCGGGAAGGAGGGGGACCGTCCTTGAGATACAAGGAAGCTAATGTTTTAGATGTGGTAAATGTCATAGATGTAAAGACAAATATCACACCTACAACAAATACATCATTTACAACGCATAACACTATGGAAAGTATTCTCTACAACCAAGAAGGCAAAGAGATCGGCAAGATACCTCTCCCTGAGAACGTCTTTGGCGTAAAATGGAATGCGGATCTTCTGCATCAGGTGGTACAGTCGATGCAGTCAAATCAGCGGCAAGGGAGCGCGCATACGAAGAACCGAGGTGAAGTGAGCGGAGGGGGAAAGAAGCCCTGGAGACAAAAAGGCACTGGCCGAGCCCGCCACGGCTCAATTCGCTCGCCACTCTGGGTTGGCGGCGGAGTCGCGCATGGGCCCCGAAGTGATAAAAATTATGCCCGTAAAGTCAATCGAAGACTGAAACGCCAGGCACTCCTCATCGCGCTCTCCAAGAAACTGAAGGACGGCGAAATACTGTTCCTTAATGGCATCGAAATGCCAGAAATCAAGACGAAAGCCGCCAAGGGAGTGATTGGAGCCCTTGCCCGCGTGAAAGGATTCGAGGCCATGTCTAAGAAACAAAATGCGGCTTTTTTCCTTCTTCCGGCAAAAGATACGCCTGTTGAAAAAAGTTTCAGGAACTTCAGCAATCTTGCCATCGGAGAGGCCCGTAACTTGAATGTCCTTGACGTGCTTCAATATCGGTACCTGGTTATTACGAATCCGGAAGAAAGTTTGAAAAATCTGTCAGTCCAAAAGTAGATAGTACTTAGTAGCTAGACCTGAAAAAAGATTCTTATTCTATATTCTGATTACTAGCTACTAGCTACTAGTTACTTCTCCAATATCATGTCACTACTTAACTTACGAAAAAAGAATACCCCAAATATCACCGCCGCCAAAGGTGGGGTTTTGGCGCAGACTCCCGTCACAGAGAATAAGATCGAAGCACACGCGCACGCGCTGTCGGATATTCTCGTGCGCCCGCATATTACTGAGAAATCTGCCACGACTGCGGAGCGAGGGAGCTACGTCTTTGAAGTTGCGGTGAGCGCGACTAAGCGAGACATTGCCCTCGCCGTTCACCGCCTGTTCAAAGTGACCCCGGTAAAAGTAACGACGGTGACTATGCCGAGGAGACGCATTATGGTGAAGGGGCGTCCGGGTTTTCGGAAAGGGAGGAAGAAGGCATATGTGTACTTGAAGAAAGGGGAGAAGATAGAATTGGTGTAATCACGAATAGCACTCGAATTAAAGAACGCGAATCCCACGAATCCGATTCGGGAGATTAGAGAATAGATTAGAGTTTGATTGGCGATATGAAAACTTACAAACCCACATCCAAATCACGCCGTAGCATGACCGGTATTAATTATCGGGAGTTTTTGACGACGAGTACGCCGCACAAGGCTCTCGTTTCCGGAGGAAAGCGCGACAAAGGGCGCAATAACTACGGGCGCATCACGGTGAGGCATCAGGGAGGCGGCCACAAGCGCCTGCATCGCGACGTGGATTTTACCTATAACAAATTCGATATCCCAGCGCGTATCACAAGTGTCGAGTATGACCCGGACCGTAGCGGCTTTATCGGGCTTGCGGTATATGCAGACGGCGAAAAGCGCTACGTACTCCTCCCCCAAAGTGTCAAAGTAGGTCACACGTTTTCCGTTTCCGAAAAAGCGCCCGTACTGCCCGCTAATCGTCTTCCCCTTCGCGCCATACCGGTTGATACCTTCGTGTACAACGTCTCCTTAAAACCGGGTGGAAAGGCACTTCTTGCCCGTTCGGCAGGCAATGCGGCCAAGGTGAAAGCACAAGAGGGCAACTACACTTTCATTGAGCTTCCCTCCACCGAAGTGCGAAGAATTATCAATACCGCGTGGGCGACGATCGGGACCGTATCGAACGAGGAAAACCATCTCGTATCCATAGGTAAGGCCGGACGTTCGCGCTGGCTCGGGATTCGACCGACTGTGCGAGGTTCCGCTCAAAATCCTCCTGACCACCCCTACGGAGGAGGCGAAGGTCGGCAAGGTCGGGGACTTCGCCGCGCGAAAACAAGGTGGGGGAAGCCTTCCGGCAAAGGGCAAAAAACACGAACGCCGAAGAAATATTCGAACGTCTTTATTGTGTCGCGGCGCAAGGTCGGATCAAGGCGCGGAACCGCGTTGCACTAGAACTCATCCCGAAACAAAAGGAGAGAAATCCGGCGCCCCTCGTTTGAAAATCACTGTTGACTTATTAGTCTTATTCTTGCTAGTATGGCGGGACTCTCGTTAGAGAGCAGGCGCTAGATATTAGGCGCTAGGCTCCAGGATTTTTCCTAAAGCCTAAGGCCTAGTGCCTAGAGCCTTTTTGTTATAATGACAAGATCAGTTAAAAAAGGACCCTATGTTGATCCTCGCGTTCTTAAAAAGATCGCGGGGAAGAGACCGGAATCTGCCGCGGCTATAAAAACATGGTCGCGCGCCTGCGCGATCACTCCTGAAATGGTAGGGTTCAAATTCTTGGTCCATAACGGCAAAGATTTTCCTGAAGTCCTCGTGAATGAAGACATGGTGGGGCATCGCCTCGGAGAATTCTCGCTCACTCGAAAGTTCGTGAAGCACGGAGGCAAGATGCAAAAAGAGCTTGAAATGAAGAAGAAGGAAGCAGAAATCGCGGCTTCGCAAACAGCAAAGACGGCTGCGACTGAAGCCAAGAAGTAATCACTAAGAGACCTCGAATTGGAGACGCCAATCACGCGAATCTCATTCGAGAGAATTCGAGTAACTATTAGAGTTTGATTTGGGAGTAGCGAGTATGCGAGCTATATTAAACAACTATCGTCAATCTCCCCGCAAGATGCGCCTTGTCGCGACCGCGGTAAAAGGGAAAACAGTGAAAGAAGCTGAAATACTACTTAGCCTCATGCCAAAGACCGCGACGGTTCCTCTCCTCAAGCTCCTCCGAAGTGCGGTCGCGAACGCGAAAGAAAATCAGAAAGTTACCGACAGTGAAGGACTCATGATAGAAGATTTTCGTGTTGACGCGGGGGTTGTGCTTAAGCGCTCCATGCCTCGAGCCCACGGTTCCGCGTATCAGATCCTGAAGAGAACGAGCAAGGTAATGCTAATCCTCGGAGAACAGAAAAAATCACCAATCACCAATCACCAATCACCAAAAAAGAAAGCAAAGTAAGTTTGGTTACTGTTTCTTGGTTATTGATTGTTACACCATGTCCCACGTCGTCCACCCATATTCACATCGTCTTGGTATCATCAAGGATTGGAAATCCCGCTGGTTCGGCGTGAAAGGAGAATACCAAAAACGTCTGAAGGGGGATATTCTTATTCGTGAACTCTTGGCGCGGCGCCTTCGGGGAATGTACGTAAGCAGCGTGGATATTGAACGCGGGTCCAAACTTTTTCGCATCATCATTAGAACATCCCGCCCGGGCATGCTTATCGGCAAGAGCGGCGAGGGAGCCGTCAAGCTTAAAAATGAGATTTTGGACTTCGGGAGGAGACAGCATCTTTCCGGCCTTCTCAATCTCAAACTTGATATCGAGGAGGTTCGCTCTCCCGAATCGAATGCCGCTATCGTGGCTCATATGGTGGCGGAAGGACTGGAAAAACGTCTCCCATTTCGGCGCGTGATGAAACAGACGATCGATAAAGTGATGGCCAATCGAGATGTCAAAGGCGTGCGGATCTACCTCGGAGGACGGCTCGGTGGCGCGGAAATGGCTCGCACGGAGGAACTAAAGCGAGGACGTATTCCGCTACAGACACTCCGAGCCGATATTGATTTCGCTCGCGAGCGCGCACACATGACATATGGCGATATTGGAATCAAGGTATGGGTGTATAAAGGGGAGGTATTTTCCGAAAAACAACGAACAAAGTGAGTATGTTTTTCGAGAACTCCCTCACTCGACCCTAAAGACACCATATAGAGCATGAGGTTTGGGATTACAAGTATCAATCAATTGCAAATTATTCATTAGCAAGTTTGAGTGAGGGGGTGGCGATTTTCTAAACTCGCTACGCTCGCAAGAAAATCAGCCATGCTATTACCGAAGAAAGTTAAATATCGAAAATGGCATACCATGCGGCGTAATGCTAAAAAGCCGCAGGTGGAAACCCGCGGGACCGAGGTATCGTTCGGTTCTTTCGGCTTGAAAGCATTTTCTCCCGGGCGCATCCGCTCGAATCAAATTGAGGCGGCGCGAAAAGTGCTCGCTCGAAGCGCGGGCAAGGGCGGAAAAGTATGGATCCGCATTTTCCCCGACATGCCTTATACGGCAAAGCCACCGGAAGTTGGCATGGGTAAAGGAAAAGGCGACCCCCAAGGGTACTGCTTTGAGGTGAAAGCGGGGCGAGTGATTTTTGAAGTTGACGGCATTGAGGAAGCCTTGGCTAAGGAATCACTTCGCAAAGCTGGTACCAAATTACCCGTAAAGAGCAAAGTGGTTTCAAGGTGATTTGCGCTTTTACCGATTTTAGATTAGGCTGTGATACTTTCCACTTCTCCCGTCACCAACCCTTACTATCTATGTCAGAGTACGCCAAAAAAACTAAGGAAGAACTCGACCGATTGGTGAGAGATCATCGTGAGAAGTTGCAAGCCTTTCGTTTTGCCATCACTGGGAGCAAGGCAAAGAACACAAAGGAGGGAAGAAATCTCCGGAAAGAGATTGCCCGCATACTGACGGAAGTGCAAAGACGCACTATCGAATCTCGAACATCTAATATCAAAAAATAGATCAATACCCAGAAAATATGACAGCTGCTATAAAAAGACACGCAGGTAAAACCCTCACGGGAACCGTCGTTTCCACCAAAATGAAAGACACCGTCGTGGTCGAGGTAGATCGCTTTGTCGCACATCCGAAGTATCGAAAATATCTCCGTCACACCAAGCGTTTTAAAGCGCATGATGCGGGCAACAAGAAAAAAGTGGGGGAGAAAATAACTATCGTCGAATGCGCCCCGATATCCAAAGGGAAACATTTTAGAGTTTTAATGAATGAGCAAAGCGAATGAGTGTAAAACTCTAACCCTGTTAAATCCCGCCATGCGGGCTTTCGCCAAAGGCGAAAGATTTAACAGGGTGATGATTTTCAAAAACTCGCCGACTCGTTAAGAAAATCAATCATGTTACAGCCTCGAGCCATTGTCAAAATCGCGGATAACTCCGGAGGGAAAATCGGACGGATTTTCAAGGTGCTTGGGTCTTCAAAAAAGCGCTACGCCGAAATTGGCGAGCTCGTCGTTCTTTCGGTGCAAAAAGCTGAACCTCGAAAGACGGTGAAGAAAAAGGATGTGTTGCACGCCGTCGTTGTTCGTCAAAGGAAGCCATTTCGCCGAAAGGATGGCTCCTATATCCGTTTCGATGAGAACGCTGTCGTGATTCTGGAAAAGGGGAAGAAGGACCCGCTTGCCGGCCGCGTCTTCGGCCCGATTCCAAGGGAGCTTTCGGAGAAAGGATTTCATTCGATCACCTCAAAAGCTGCTGAAGTCGTTTAATAATACGAATAGCGAATCAATACGAATATACGAATGAAGAAGAAAATACGCAAAGAATATTTGTAAATTCGTACCAATTCGTTATTCGTAGTAATCATGAACATACATAAAGGAGACAATGTCATAGTCATTTCTGGTTCCCAAAAGGGAAAGAAGGGGACCATCAGTCGCGTGCTTGCCGAGAAAAACTTGGTCATTGTGGAGGGCGTGAATTTACGCAAACGACATGAACGACCTCGCAAGAGCGGGCAGAAAGGGCAGGTCGTAGAAAAGGCCATGCCCCTTCATCGCTCTAACGTGGCAATCCTCGAGAGTGGCAAGGGAGTTCGAACAGGCGCGAAGCGCGTCGGTGAGAAATGGATCAGGGTCAGCCGAAAAACAGGCAAGGAAATTTAATAATACGAATAGCGAATCAATACGAATATACGAATGAAGAAGAAAATACGCAAAGAATATTTGTAAATTCGTACCAATTCGTTATTCGTAATAAGCATGAAAACTCTAAAGGAAAAACAAAAAGAGGCATATACTGCTCTAAAAGGATCGATGGGCTACACCAATCCGATGCAAACGCCGCGGCTTCTCAAAGCCGTCGTAAGCGTAGGAGTCGGGTCATTCAAGGACAAAAAGAAGATAGATGTCGTAGAAGATCGCCTTGGGAAGATCACTGGACAGAAAGCCGTAAAACGGGGGGCGAAGAAATCAATTGCCTCCTACAAGACGAGAGAAGGCGATACCGTCGGCATGCAAGTCACGCTTCGCGGGCCGCGCATGTATGGGTTTTTGGATAAGCTTTTGCACATCGCCCTTCCCCGTACGAAAGATTTCAGAGGCATTTCTCCCTCGGCGATTGATGAGATCGGAAATCTTACGATTGGCGTGCGAGAGCACACAATCTTTCCCGAAGCGTCCGACGAGGATTTGCGAGATGTCTTCGGCATGGGAATCACGATCGTGACCACCGCACGGACGAAAGCTGAAGCGAAAGCATTTTTTACCTATCTCGGCGTTCCCTTCAAAGAGGAGGTGGCAAAGAAATAGTAGCCACAAAAGACTTACGCGCGTGAATATTCCCCCACGCAACCCCGCTTCAAAAGGGTTGAGCGAGGAAGATAGCCCTCGTTTGACTTTCCAGGCCAAGTTAGCTAGTATTTCGGCACGCTCGCAGGAGCAGGCGCTAGGAATTAGGCGCTAGGCTTTAGGAAGAAGCAGCGCTTGCCTTTTTCTAGAGCCTAAAGCCTAATACCCTAGAGCCTTTTCGTTCATATGGCCAAGGCATCAGTTAAAGCAAGGGCGCTAAAGAAGCCCAAATTCAGTACTCGCATCGTGCGACGTTGTTTCCGTTGCGGACGAAAACGCGGCTTCATGAGGGATTTCGGGCTCTGCCGCATCTGTTTTCGAGAGTACGCGAACGAAGGAATGATTCCGGGAGTTAAAAAGTCAAGTTGGTAAGAACTATTGATACGAATGCAACGAATTACCATGCGAATGCTACCAATCTACAAATCCGCCTCTCTCATTCGTATATTCGAAGCATTCGTGCGTTAATTTGTAACATTCGTATCAAGGCACTATGGATCCAATTTCCGATTTTTTGAATACGCTTAAGATGGCCAGTCGCCAGGGACTCCCGACGTTTACCTTTCCCTCCTCGCGCCTCATTGTCGCGATCGCGCAGGCGCTTGAAAAGAAGGGGTATGTGGAGTCGTCAAAGAAAGCGAAGAAAGGGTATCACCTTGAAATCACGCTTCCCACGGAAGAAATGGGTCGTAAGGTGCACGCGGTAAAACGAATTTCCCGCCTCTCCAAACGCATATACAAGAAAGCTCATGAAATCTATCCGGTGAGAAACGGTTCGGGAACGGCGGTGCTCTCTACTCCAAAGGGAATTCTTATTGACAGCGAGGCGCGCGCGGCGAAGCTCGGAGGAGAGGTACTTTTTGAGATATGGTAATGGCTCGGCCCGCAGTTTCGGGATTCAGTCTTCTGAATATCGAAACTGCGGATGCCGAACAGTACCCTGTTAAATCCCGCTTCGCGGGCTTTCGCCAAAGGCGAAAGATTTAACAGGGTGATGATTTTCAAAGACTCGCAGACTCGTTAAGAAAATCAATCATGAGCAGACTTGCTAAAAAACCAATAGTCATCCCCGAAAAAGTGGAGGTGGTGGTGCAGAACGGAAACGTGTCGGTCACCGGCCCCTTAGGCACGCTTTCAAGAAGCGTACCTGGAGCTATTTCCTTGGTGGTAAAGGACGGCGGCATTGTGGTAACGCCGAACAACAACGCGCTCTCAACAAAAATGCTCGTCGGCACCACGGTGGCGCACGTACGCAACATGATTAAAGGCAGTACCGAAATGTTTGTAAAGAAACTCATTATTGAAGGTATCGGCTTCAAAGCCGAAGTTAAAGGCTCCTCCTTGCAACTTGCCCTTGGTTTTTCTCACCCCGTGACGGTAGCTATCCCGAAGGAACTGAAGGTTGTTTCGGAAAAAGGACTCCTTAGCATAAGCGGCGGGAATATTGAGACCGTTGGAGCCTTTGCGGCACGTGTCCGCGCCTTGAAAAAGCCCGAGCCCTATAAGGGAAAAGGGATACGTTACGAAACCGAAGTGATTAGAAGGAAGCAGGGAAAGAAGACCACCTAAAGTAAATATCGAATATCCAATCTCGAATATCGAAGAAATTTAAATATTCAATATTGAAAAGTTAAGTATTTTCGAAATTAGGTATTTGAGATTTGAAATTGAAAAAGACTATGAGTACCATACACCAAAAAACAGAGAAGAGACAACGTCGCCATCGGCGAATTCGGGCGAAAATCTCGGGCACGGCTCTCCGCCCGCGTCTTTCTGTATTTCGTTCAAATAAAGCGGTGTATGGGCAGATTATTGATGATGAGAAATCCATGACACTCGTCTCCGCTTCTTCTCTCCGGGTGAAAGGCAAAGGATCGCTAGAAAAAGCAAAGGCCGTGGGGAAGAGTATCGCCGAGCGCGCCAAGGAGAAGCACATTGAGCGAGTAGTATTCGATCGCGGGGGGTACCTCTACGCGGGGGCTATCAAAGCGCTTGCGGACGGCGCCCGAGAAGGAGGACTCACCTTTTAGGAAAAAGGAATATCTAATATCTAAATTCTAATATCTAAAAATGACTGATGACATTAAAATTGAACCTACCTCTACTTCACCGGCATCTCCAGCAAGTGCCGCGCCGGCGAGTGCCGGAGGAGCGCCGTCTTTTCGAGGTCGCACTAGTGCTCGTCGCGTAGGACGCGGCGGAGCCGGTTCGCGCGCGGGAGACCGAGGGGGGAGTCGACGTGGCGGTGGAGGACGAGAGGAGAGAGCCCGCCCCGAATTCGATCAAAAGATGCTTAATGTGCGGCGCGTGGCCCGCGTGGTTGCCGGTGGCAGACGGTTCAACTTCAGCGTACTTATGGTAATCGGTAACCGTAAGGGTTCAGTCGGTGTGGGCACCGGTAAGGCGGGGGATACCGCTCTTGCTATCGAAAAAGCGACTAAAAACGCAAAGAAGCACATGATTCGCGTTGAGCGCACATCGAACCATTCCATTCCGCATATACTCGAAGCAAAGTACTCGAGCGCGCGAATCGTGATTCGTCCCGCTCCTCATAAAGGTCTTACCGCGGGAAGCGCCGTTCGCTCCGTGCTCGAGCTGTGCGGCATCAGTGATGTGAACGCCAAGGTACGTTCCGGCAGTAAGAATAAGCTCAACCTGGCACAGGCAACTATCAAAGCTCTTTCAGAGATTACTCTGAAAGTGAAATCTGAAGCACAACATCCCCGCTCGAGCGAGAGTTCAGTCGGGCTGGCGAAATCCTAAATTGGATTCGTATATTCGTACTAATTCGCAGTTCGTATTCTATGCAATTCCACACATTAAAGCGCACCCACCTCAACAAACGTTCCGCACAGGTCGGGCGAGGAGGGAAACGCGGCAAAACGTCGGGACGGGGCGGGAAAGGTCAAACGGCTCGCGCCGGGCATAAAATGTACCCGGAAATTCGCGATATGATAAAGCGCATCCCGAAACTGCGCGGCCGCGGCAAGCAGTCGCTTAAAAGCTTTCGCGAACCGTTTACGCCGATCCATCTCGATACCCTTGAACGGGCGTTTGCTCCCGGAAGCACGGTAAGTCCAGAGACCCTTCTTTCGGCATCACTCATTTCCCGCGCAAACGGTCGTCTTCCCCGCGTAAAAATTCTCACTCGTGGCGCACTTAATAAGAAGCTGATTATTTCGGACTGCTCTCTCTCCGCGTCGGCGAAGGCCGCGATTGAGAAGGCCGGCGGTTCTGTAGCGAAGTAAGAATAATGAATACTGAATTCTGAGTCAGAGGCAGTCTTCTTCCCCCTTTTTTCATAATTCATATTTCATAATTCATCTTCATTATGGATTTCCTACAAAAACTTAAACTCGCATGGCACGACACGTCGCTTCGCAAGCGTCTGTTTTTCATCGCGGTTATGCTTGTCGTATTTCGTTTTCTTTCCGCGATTCCGATTCCGGGTATCGATATCGCGCGCCTCGAAAGCTTTCTCTCAGGCAATCAATTTTTCGGACTTCTGAACATCTTCTCCGGCGGAGGGCTTTCCAACCTCTCGATTGTCATGCTCGGAGTCGGTCCCTACATTACGGCGTCCATCATCATGCAGCTCCTCACCATGATGTCCCCAAAGCTTAAGGCGCTCTACCAGGAGGAAGGCGAAGCGGGGAGAGCCAAGTTTTCGCAGTACTCCCGACTCCTTTCGGTACCGCTCGCGCTGATTCAAGCCTTCGGTTTTTTGGTGCTTCTCTCGCGCCAAGGAGTGCTTACCGACCTTGGACTTTTCTCCACGCTTACTAACGTCATTATCATCACGGGAGGATCCGTGCTCATCATGTGGATAGGGGAGCTCATGACGGAATACGGCATCGGTAACGGCACTTCGATTATCATCTTCGCCGGTATTGTCGCCGCGCTTCCCGCGGCGGTGAGTCAGCTTGCCTTCACGTTTGATCCGAGCGCGATACCTACTTACGTCGGATTCCTTGCGCTCGCGGCGCTCGTGGTATGGGGCGTGGTTGTCGTTACCGAAGCGGAACGGCCGATTCCGGTAACGTACGCGAAGCGCGTCCGCGGAATGAAAGTCTATGGCGGTGTCTCGACCTACCTCCCACTTCGGGTCAATCAAGCGGGAGTGATTCCAATTATTTTCGCGCTTTCCATCCTTCTTTTCCCTCAAATGATTGCCACGGTGCTCGGCGCTTTTGACAGCGCGCTCCTCAAAACGATATCGGGCGGCCTCACGACCATTTTCTCCAACGCATGGGTGTATGCCGCACTATATTTTATTCTCGTGTTTCTGTTTACCTATTTCTATACCGCAGTCACGTTCGATCCGGAGCAAATCTCGGTCAATCTGCAGAAAAATGGGGCATTCATCCCCGGAGTACGTCCGGGAACTCCGACTCGCGATCACATCGCTTCGGTGGTTACGCGCATCACATTAGTGGGAGCCACGTTCCTCGCGTTTGTCGCCGTGCTTCCTCTCGCAATGCAGGGTATCACGGGGAATACCAATCTTGCTATCGGTGGTACCGCGCTTCTCATCGTCGTTTCGGTCGTACTCGATTTCATCAAGAAAATTGACGCGCAAGTGTCGATGCGGGAGTATTAAAATCAGACTATAGTAGTTAGAATATAGTATATAGATCTGATCCCCATTCTCGTCCCCAGTCTATAATCTACCTACTATTTACTAAGTACTGATCTTATGACTCCTTGCACTTTCATCTTCGCTGGCCCGAGCGGCTCGGGAAAAGGCACTCAAGTCGACCTGCTCAAGGCCTACCTCAAACACAACACACCCGAGATTCCCGAGTTTAGTTCTTACACGGGAGACGGTTTTCGCGCGCTCATGAACGGCGATACGCTTGCCGCGCATCTCGCCAAGGAGATTCAGAACGCGGGGCTCCTCCAGCCGGAGTTTCTCGCTATTTATCTCTGGGCGGACAATTTCATTAAGAATGTGACGGGAAAGGAGCACTTGTTCATCGACGGCTCTCCCCGCAAGCCCGCCGAAGCCATCGTGCTCGATTCCGCGATGGAGTTTTATAAGCGCGAACCCGTGCATATCATAGATGTCGTTGTTTCCGACGCGGAAACACGGCGGCGGCTACTCCTCCGCGCTCGTCACGATGATACAAACGAGGGTATCGACCGCAGACTCGCCTGGTATAAGACGGAGGTGGTGCCGGCGATCGAATACCTCAAAAAACAGCCACGCTATCGATTTCACCGCATTAACGGGGAGCAGGCGCCGGAGCAAGTGCATCGTGATATTTTGAAGGCACTTGTTCTGTAATCCTTAAAGAATGTCCAATGAGTTCAAACGAAACCATTTTAATCTCAGTCGGCGGTTCAATCATTATTCCTGAAGAGATTGATGTCGGGACGGTGCGCGAGTTTAAGCGCGTCATTCTTTCCGAAGTCTCGGAGGGAAAGAGATTTATCTTGATGGTTGGCGGCGGTAAGACTTGTCGCAAGTATCAAGCGGCAGCTAAAGCCATCGAGCCGACGCTCACGAATAACGATCTTGATTGGATCGGTATCCATAGCACCCGCTTCAATGCGCACTTCCTTCGCCAAATTTTCCAAGAACACGCGTTTGAAGATATCATTCTTGACCCGAATATTCCGGTTGAAACTTCAAAGAGTATCATCGTTGCTGGAGGGTGGCGACCGACTGCAAGCACCGATCACAGCGCTGTGTTGGTTGCAAAAGCCTACGGTTTAAAGAGAGTAATCAACCTCTCCAACATTGACTATGTATACGATAGTGATCCGAAAAAGAATCCAAGTGCCAAAAAGTTAGAGCGTATTTCTTGGAAAGAATTTCGCAACATCATCCCCAAAACGTGGGGTCCGGGTATGAACGCGCCCTTCGATCCCATCGCGGCGGGAGAAGCCGAGAAACTTGGCCTCGAGGTGGCGGTTATGAACGGAACTAACATTGGAAATTTAGAGAATTACCTCCGTGGGAAGACGTTCAAAGGAACGGTGATATCCAGTGAGTAGAGAGTAGCTAGTAGTGAGTAGAAAAATGCAGATTTCTCCACAGAGTCGATCAACATTCCCGGTAGGGGTTACCACGCTTGTCATTCGGGATGGAAAGATCCTGCTGGGAAAAAGAAAAGGCGTGCACGGTGACGGCTGCTGGGCGCTGCCTGGGGGACACCTAGAACGAAAAGAACCAATGGAATTGGCGGCAAAGCGGGAACTTTTTGAAGAGACTGGTCTTATCGCTGAGAGAGTACTTTTTCACGTCTTGGTAAATCACCCAAATCGCCTAGACAGCGATCATTATGTGCATGTCGGTTTCTTGGCAGAAGGGGTAGCCGGTGAGGTGCAGAATAAAGAGCCCGATAAATGCAGTGAGTGGGGGTGGTTTCTACTAAGCGCGCTTCCTTCACCGATCTACTTCTCCCACGGCGAGATTATACAGGCGTTCAGAGATGGTAACGCGTTCAAAAATATATCCGAGTGAGGAAGGTAAAGATGCTTTTTAGGGGACAAAAGACTTAGTAAGCTTATTATCTGCATGGGAGTAACGGTCAAAACAGCTAAAGAAATAGAGATTCTCCGGGAAGGAGGCAAACGTTTAGGGGAGATCTTGCAGAAGGTCGCGGCAGAGGTGAAGCCGGGAGTTTCAGGCAAGATGCTGAACGACCTCGCGGAGACACTCATGCGGGAGAAGGGGGACAGCCCTTCGTTTTTAGGATATTCTCCCCGGGGAGCTAAGCGGGCATTCCCCGCCGCGCTCTGCGTTTCGGTGAATGATGAGGTCGTGCATGGTATCCCCAATGAGAAAGAAAAAATCTTGCGCGAAGGAGATATCGTGGCCCTCGACGCCGGCCTCATACATAAAGGGCTGTTTACGGATAGCGCGATGACGATCGGGGTGGGGAAGATAGACGAGGGAGGGCAGAACCTTATTGACACGACGAAGAAAGCTCTCGCGGTCGGTATTGGAGCGGTGCGTGCAGGAGCGACAACCGGAGATATCGGATTCGCAATTGAAAAGTTTGTGACCTCCGCCGGGAGTTTCGGTATTGTTCGAGACCTGGCGGGCCACGGAGTCGGCTACAGCGTGCACGAGGAACCGCTCATACCCAATTTTGGAAAGAAAGGCGAGGGCACCGCACTCAAGGCAGGTATGGTGATCGCGATCGAACCGATGCTAAATGAAGGCAAAGCGGCGGTAAAGATTGACGGGGACGGATACACCTACCGTACCAAAGATGGCACACGGAGCGCCCATTTTGAGCACACCGTTGTCGTGACCGAGAAAGGGGCGGAGATTTTGACGAAAGTGTGATATACTTGATCCGATATGCAAAAGGCTAAACTAAAAAGAGTCCGTATAGATCCGTGGAATATGAGCGGGGCCGAACGCCTCGCTATTTGGAGACGTGCGCAAGCGGTATGGAGCAAGCGAAGAGTTGACCCAATAAAAGAATTAAATAAGATAAGGCGAGAGTGGCGTTAATTCATGGTAACGCTTGATACGAATGCGGTTATTTATTACCTAAAGGGTGACGTTGCCGCGACGGCCGTGCTCGAGCCGATTATTCGCGGGTACACTCCCATGTTTATCGCCACTATTACCGAGGTTGAATTATTCAGTTTGCCTACCATTACTGCAGAAGAAAGTGGACGAATTGAGCTATTACTCCCCCTTTTTTCTATCCTCGCGCTCGATTCGCGGATGGCGCGCAAAGCAGCCGAACTCCGTCGGCTCTATCCGAAACTCAAAATAGCAGACAGCATCGTCGCGGCCGCTGCGCTTTTCACCCACTCGACTCTTTTGACGAGAAACGTAAAGGACTTCAAAAGGATTTCAGGCCTCTCCGTACAATCCGTTTAACTTGTACGATTCAGTAGGCCTATTCGAACACACGCTTCTTGTGGCCGAAACAGAGGCGGAGATTTTGACTTATGTATAAAAAAGAGGCCTGGATTGCTCCAAGCCTCTCGTGAAGAACTGTCGTGGCTATTTAGGCGGCCACCGGCGCTTGCTCGTCTTTCTCAGACGATGTTTTCCTTCCCCGCGGCTTTTGAGGTTTTGCGTTGTTAATCGCCTCCTCTAAGTCGTTGGTTCCCGCAGCCGCCGTAGCTGGCTCGGGTGAAGGATCAGTCGGTTTAGCCTCCGACGTGGGCTGATGTGCTACGCTCCGCTTTCGGGCGATAATTCCTTGTTCTCGCATCCATTTCGGGACGCCGTAGGAGTGGAATGCGTGTTGGATGGCGTAGAGGAGCGCCTCTCCCTTGATGGCCGTTGCTGGCACGTCCCCCTGGCTGAATCCATTCATGATTTTCTTCTTGCGGAAGATGTACTTCCACTTATCCTGAATGTCCGCATGGGTATCCACCACCTTGAGAGCTTGCCACGGAATGTTCCGTGGGTTCCACCCGGACGCGAGGAGTTCCAGCGTCTGAATCATCTGCCAGAGGCAGACGAGACTGACGGGGAGCTTTTGGTCCATGTAAATGGCCAGATTCCCCGCGACGTTTTGCACTACGACAATCCCGATCCCCTGCACCTCTTTGCTATGGCTGGCGTGGGGGATGAGTGGATTGTCCGTTTGCACAAAAATCGCCTTGATCTCGGTCTCCTTGCCGTAGTGTTGGGTCTTCACGGTGTGGCGCTGTGCCGTTTGGCACAGGTCCACCGCTTCCCAGTACAGCAATTCATCCTGATAGAGGCCGCGAAGGAGATTTTGGACAATCTTCTTGCCCTCCTTCGGCCCCTCTTCGCAGATGAGACAGTCTGTGATGGCGGAGAGTTCCAGAATACTGTTGTTCTTGCGTTCAACACTTTTCTGGACCAACTGCCGCAGACTCTTGCAGGCCCGCTCGTCGGTAAAGAGTGGCGACTTCCCCCCGCACATCTCCTCGTAAAAGGAGAGCAGGGTTCCATCGTCAACATTCTTCACCCGCCGGTGAATCAAGCCATGATGCACGTAATGCATGACGGCGATGATGTAGTTAGCGACGGCGTGTCGGTTAATGACGCGGTGCATAATCCGGATAATCGCGGGGAGCTCGGTCCGGCTCCCCGCGTCCTCCACAGTCTTGCGGACTGCGGCGGTGATGCGTTGGAGCGGCCGGTCTTCCTCAATTCCGAGGAATTCAGTCATCGCCTCGGTTGCGGACTCTCCGAACTTCCCGAATCGGCCTCCACCCGTCCCAATGACGAGCTCTTGCCGCTTCTGAAAATACGATTCCGGCTGGTTCGCGATTCCCTCACTGAGTTCCAGTGTCGCGGTTTTGAGCCCTGGAAAACGCTCGTCTCCCTGTTTGAAGGAGCGCGCGCGGCGGAGTGCCTCAATGGCGTCCAATCTGAGAAACTTTGGGAGCCACACCTTGTTGACTCGGTAAGATGCGAAGGTGAGGGCTTCGGACGGTTCGGCGGTGGGCGGGGTGTTTTCTGTTTTCATAATTTCCATCTTCGTTCTATGCAGTGTAGGGCTAACGAAAAAGGCCCCGTTTTTGGTATACGGAAAGTAGCTTACTTCTGTCGAAGAGCCACTGCAGACTATAGTAGCATATTTAACTGTATAAGTCAATAGTTACAGGGTCCCAAAAATAGCGTATTTTAAGGGTTAAATAGTTTTACTCCCCCTACCTTGGAATCCATTAGAAACCTGTTGTGCTAAACTAGTTCCCATGACAAAAGCAGAAGGATCTGGATTTGAACTCCCAGAAAAACCACCAACTTTTGATCTCTCCGATGAATCTCCTGACCCGGAAGATGTCGTTCTGCCGTCTTCAGGTCAGCACATTGATTCTGCAGCAAAAGAAAGAGAAAAGTCTCCCACTGTTCACCCAACTGGGGAAGGAGTCCTACCTAAAGCGGTCGAAAAGAAACCTGAAGAGAAAATTCTCCCAGTTTCCCAAAAGAATGTTCCGGAGCGGACAAGGACTTCAGCGGAAGAAAAAGCGCGAGCTTTTAATGACTATTTCAAACCGGTAAAGACAGGCACACAGCTTATAGATTTGATTGTCGATATGCCATACAGTTCCAAGCTGCAGGAGATCATGAGCGTTCGACAACTTGAAACATTTGCAGGTCAATTTCATAAGAAAGTTCTCGCATTCTTTCGTGATTTTGAGGAGGGGAAGGAGGCGAAGACCATGGAGGAACTAGAAAAGGCTGGTGAAGACTTTATCTCTTCTGAGAAAATTCCTTCTGGGTGCAGGACTGCCATCCGCGCCATTGTGAATGCCGATATTCAGAAGAAACTTCAGCCAAAGGCCGAGGCTCTTGCTCCAGAAGCGGCGAGGGAGGTAAAGACCGAGGGATCCGCCTCTGAAAAACCAAAGCCGCTTAGCGCCGCACAAATAGTAGAAAACTATCGGAAAAGGAAAGAGGCTGAAAAGAAGGAAAAAGCTTAACATCTCGTTGCACAAAAAAATCCCCATACTACTTAGTCACCTTCAAGTCTAATTCTATGACCACTTCTCCAGAAACTGCCCCGGTAGAAAAAAAGCGCACTCTCGATGAGATGCTTGACGCTGACGGGTTTAGCTCATGGCTCGAGCGGGTTCCTGCTGCGAAGGGCCTTAACATGAGCGATGCCAATCGCGATCAGGTTGAGAAGTTCTATAAGGCTTGGGAAGCGAGCAAAGCCGTGGCTGAAAAGTCCGAGGAGATCTACAACCAAAAACTGGCCAGCGAAGAATTGGGTAACCTTACTTCTGAAGAAGCCGCAGAGATTGCGGCACTCGTCGGTAATGAGGCGGTTCTGCATCCTGAAAGCATGGTGGCGCGGCAAGAGCAATTTGAACTTTTGGAGAAATTACCTAAGGACATCGCGGCCGGGGAACAAGAACTGGCCGAACTTGCCGCGAAAACGGGAGGCATTGATGACCTTAAGCAGAAAATTAAGGAGGCAAAAGAAAAAAATGAGGATTTTAAGAAAGGGACGGCTGATCTTCCTAAAGAAGTCCAACTTACCGTTCGAGAATCTCTTTCTCGCTTATTTGAACGATGGAAGCCCCTGGGAAAGAGTCTGGACCAGAAAATCAAAGATGCAAAGGATGATAAAAACACCGAAGCCGAAGCAAAGTTTTCGAAGCTTAAAAAACGACTCGAGGAAGAAGAGAAAATAGCGAAAACGCGAGCTGACATAGAGACAAAATACCAGACGTCGTTCAGTGCTGCCGGCTGGAAGAATGAAGTTGGAGAATTAGACTCAAAAATCAAGCAGTTTGAGGAGGATTTAAAGAATAGAGAAACTGGTAAAACTCTACTCGATGCCACGACGGAAAGAGTAAAACAGCTCAAAGAGCAAAGCTCTAACCTGCGAAGACAGGTCTGTGCCAAGATTCCAGTCCATGCCGCCGTCCATAAGCGCGTAAGTGAAGAGGTGCAGGCGAAACTCATAAGTGCCACCTCGTCTAAAGAACTCTACGTCATTGAAGAGGCGGTGCAAGAAACACGGCGCCTCGAAGCCCTTGCAAAAAGTGGAGGAAGTGGGAGTAGCTATTTGGATGATTTACCAGTGCCCGTTTCAGAATACAAAACGGATATCAACGCTCAGATTGAGCTTGTGGTTAACAAGATGCTTGTAAAAGCCATAGATGAAATACCGACAGGTGTGTCCATGACACTCTTCGAATCAGAGCTCCAGGAGTTCATGGACAAGGCGAGAGCGGGACTTGGGTTCAAGACACCAGATGAGAGCCGGAGGTTTGTCATCGGCATACTCGAGGAGCAGAGGAAAAAGGCGGCGAAAAATCCTGGTACCGGGAGGGCGACATATCTAAGCCGACTCATCTGGAAACTTGCACACGGGAAGTAAACGAATCACTCTATTTAGCACCATCTAGTTCTCTCATCCATGAAAGAGTTTGTCGCACAATTTAAGGCATTACTCGATGCCGGTAAGCTCGAAGAAGCGAAGGCTCTTCTCTCGACGCTTGGCAGTCTCCCAGAAACGGCGGAAGAGCGCGCGGAGGCCAAGCTCTTTATGACAGACCTCTACGTACGTCTTACCAACGCGGCGAACCAAGCGTACCTCGACATCCTTCATGACTCCATAGCTAAACTGAAAGTACTCGCCGCGAAAGATAGAGACATTGACGAAGCGGCAAAGCTCGCGAAAGCGCGGGCGAGCCTTGCGGAGTAGTCTTCGTTAGGCGGGCCGCACTCGCGAATTAGGCTTTTTTTCTTGCTTCTCCACCTCTTTAGAGGGGGAGATACAGAGGGGGGTGCTCTCACCCCACCTCAATCTTCCCCTCTGAAGAGGGGAGGAGGAGCCTCGTGCTTTCAGGTTTTTGCGCCCTTTCGTGGTACTATATTTGCTATGGAACAGACTGGGGTTACCGGAATTGAGCAGAAATTCGCCTCTCCTGAAGCGGAGCTTAAGTTCTTGCGCGAAGAGGTCCTCCGAAAGGAAGAAGCTCTCGCTGAAAAAGGTCTCTCTCCTGAACGCGCGGAGCTCACGAGTGATACCGTCAGGGTTTACGCGAAAACTCCAATTAAAGAACTCATTGCTCCCGGGGCGCAGCTCCCGCAAGATGAGCAAGAAACGATCGTGCTCGACCTCTCGCCCGAGCCGCATGACAAGCAGATGGAAGCGCTCGTCGCTATCATGCAAAAGAAGGGACTCCGGAACGCGTTTTCGGTAGTCGAGAAGATGCACAATCTCCATCTTTACGATGACTTTCATCGCTTCCTCGTCCAGTACATTCAAAGCGGCCTGCCCGTGAAGGGTCTTAAAGAGAGAAGCCCGCTCTCGCGAGAGCTCCACATGACACTCTTTGAAATCTCTCTTCCGGAAACGACCAAAGAGGAGGGTGACAAAGAGTTGAAGGCGCTCATCGCGGGGATGGAGCAATTTTATTCAGGCATGCTCTCCGTTGCCGACGCGGGGAAGCGTGATACCTACTTTACCGTCGAGATCGCGAACGCGAATGGGAGCGATGAGATCATTTTCTACGTTTCCGTGCCTACGGCGAAGAAGGCGCTATTTGAAAAGCAGTCGAAATCCCTCTTCCATAACGCCAAGATCAAAGAAATCAAGGATGATTACAACATCTTCAACGAAAGCGGCGTTTCGCTCGGCTCACTCGCCACGCTTCAGAAGAATCCCATTTTTCCCATTAAGCTTTACGAGGATTTTCAGGTAGATCCCTTGAGCGTCATTTTGCACAGCTTTTCTAAAATTGACAGGGATGGAGAGGGGGCGGCGATACAACTTCTGCTGCGTCCGCCACAGCATGCCTACAACCAGCGTTATGAGTATGCTTTGCGCCAGATTCAGAAGGGTATGTCGGTCCGCAAAGCCATCAATATACCCTTCACCATTACGGGGCAGGTTTTCAAGACTCTGAAAGATGTCTTTTCTAATGAAGACGAAAAACTCCGGAAAAAGCAGAAGGAAGATAGGCAAGGACCCAAGGTAGACGAACTTGTTGTTGAGGAAATCAAGAAGAAAGTGGGAGCACCCATGCTCGAATGTGTGATTCGCGTCGTTGGCTCCGCTGGCACGAGGGAAGCGGCGGAAGAAATTATCGCCGATATCGAAGCCGCTTTCAATCAGTTCGGAAGCGGTACGGGCAACGCGATCCGGTTTAAGCGAAAGACCAAAGGTTCCCTTGTCAGGCTCCTGCGGCAGTTTAGTCTTCGCGAGTTCGACGCGAGTGCGAAGCTACCCCTTAACATTAAAGAGCTTACGACGCTCGTACACTTTCCCTCTACTCGTCTGAAATCAGCGCCAGCGCTTAAACAGGCGAAAGCAGGTACGGCTCCGGCACCGGCAGGACTTCCAAGCTCCGGTCTCCTTCTAGGCGTCAACCGCGTGCGAGGAGAGGGCGTACCCATCTATATGACGCCGGATGATCGCCTTCGGCATTTCTACACCATCGGTCAAACCGGCACGGGAAAGACGACACTCCTCAAGCATATGATCGCGCAGGACGTAGCAAACGGCGAAGGTCTTTGCTTTATCGACCCGCACGGCGTGGATATTGTCGATGTCCTCTCGATGATTCCTAAGGAGCGTTACGAAGATTTGATTTACTTCGATCCTAGCAACACGGCACGGCCGATGGGCCTTAATATGCTTGAGTACGACACGAGGTTTCCGGAACAGAAAACCTTCGTGGTGAACGAGATGCTCTCGATTTTCGACAAGCTTTTCGACATGAAGACCGCGGGAGGTCCGATGTTCGAGCAATACTTCCGCAACGCGGTGTTGCTTACGATTGAAGACCCGACTTCGGGCTCGACACTTCTCGATGTCTCCCGCGTGCTCGCGAGCAAGGAGTTTCGAGAGCTTAAACTCTCACGCTGTCAGAATCCGGTGGTTACGCAGTTTTGGAAAGAGGTTGCGGAAAAAGCCGGCGGGGAAGCATCACTCCAGAACATCGTGCCGTACATCGTCTCAAAGTTCGATAACTTCCTCTCAAATGAAATCATGCGTCCGATTATCGCGCAGGAACGCTCGACCTTTAATTTCCGTGAGATCATGGACAATAAGAAGATTCTTCTCGTGAACCTCGCCAAAGGCAGGCTCGGCGATCTTAACGCGAACCTCATCGGTCTCATCCTTGTCGGCAAGATTCTCATGGCCGCTCTTTCACGCGTTGATTCATTCGATAAAGTGCTTCCGCCGTTCTACCTCTACATTGACGAGTTTCAGAATATTACGACACCATCTATTTCCTCGATCCTTTCCGAGGCTCGCAAGTACCGCCTTGCCCTCATTATCGCGCATCAATTCATCAAGCAGCTCGATGAAAAGATAAAAGACGCGGTGTTCGGTAACGTCGGGAGCATGGCGATGTTCAGAGTCGGAGCGGAAGACGCCGAATTCCTGGCCAAACAGCTTGAGCCCGTATTCACCGAGCAGGATCTCATTAACCTCGACAACCGGAGCGCCTACATGAAGCTCCTCGTGAACGGGAGGCCGGTCAAACCATTTTCCCTCGAGACGCTCCCGCCGCCGGAAGGAAAACGAGAGAATATCGAGAAACTGAAGGAACTTTCCTTTCTCAAATTCGGCCGGCCGAAGGAAGAGGTGGAGGCGGAAATACTCGCGAAATACAAGAAATAGCTTTCAGGTTTTAGCTGTTAGCTTTTAGTAAAGTAAGACAAGAAGAGATATGTCAGAAAAAATACCCACATTTGAATCGGAACCAGAGCAGAAGAAATCGTCGTCTGCCGGCATTGAACTATAAGCGAAATTGGCTTTTTGATTCCTATTTGTTAGGATTGTTCACATTCTTATTCGTATATCCGTACTAATTAGTAATTCGTATTGTATGGCGCACCCAAAAACAGAACGCACTCTTGTCGTCATTAAGCCGGACGGGCTTCAAAGAACACTCGCGGGAGAAATTATCAGGCGCTATGAGCGTCTTGGCCTCAAGCTCGTGGGGATGAAGTTTCTTGTCCCAACGGCCTCGCACATCGAGAAACATTACAATCTCGATCCGAATTGGAAGCGAATCGTTGGCGAGAAATCCATCGAAGCCTACCAAAAAAAGGGTCTTAAACCGCCGTCCATGGATCCAATAGTACTAGGAGACAAGGTCATTGACGCACTCCAGAAATATATGACGAGTGGTCCCGTGATCGCCATGGTCTGGCAAGGCGCTCACGCGGTAAAGATCGTTCGCAAGGTGACTGGGGGCACAGAGCCGCTCACATCGGATGTAGGCACCATTCGCGGTGATTTCGTTCATGATTCGTATCAAATGGCGGACACGGATGGCCGGGCGGTGCGCAACCTCATTCACGCTTCCGGTTCCGTAGAAGAGGCTGAAAATGAAATTAAGCACTGGTTTAAAAAGGACGAGCTTGTGAGTTACCGCCTCGTGCAAGAACAAATTCTCTATGACGTGAATCTCGACGGATTGCTCGAGTAGGACACACTATTTCCATTTCGTGCAGATTGCTTTTCGCTTCCTCCTTGATACAATTGGGTGAGGTTACTTGAGATGTTACCTCTATAACACTCTTTTAGGGAGTTCGAATCATTGTTTGCTGTTGCCCCCCACTTTTGACTTCAGTTTTTGAGGTGAAGTGGAGGAGCCTAACAGATTCTTGCGTAACATTTTCGCTGGAATCAAAAGTGGGGGACACTTACATTCAATTGAGAACACCCACCTGGATTCGTTCTAGGGAACATCCGAGTAACCACTAGAAAATCCGTGCGCCGACTGGCGGAACGGATTTTTTAGTGGAGAAAAACCGCGAAGTATTTCAAAAACTGGACAGAGTCGCGCGCTATTCAAGACATACGCTCTCCTCTCTTTCGTTTGGTTTTTTATGCACTGTGCTTTGAAGCGTTTGTTTAGTATTTGGATACTACGGATTGTGCTATATAATTAATCCTATGTCACGACAGAGCCTACTTGCCGCGATCGCGGTGCTTATAGGTTGCATCACGGCACTTCACTTTATAGCGACGTCTTTCTACTTGTATTGGCTTTTCTGGTGGTATGATATCATCCTGCATTTTCTCGGAGGAGCGTTTTCTGCTCTGCTACTTCTCTGGCTACGATTTTTTTCAGGATACTTCGGCACTCCTCGGACCCCCTCAGCATCAGAAGCAGTATTCTTTGCCTTTTTCGCCGCGCTCTCCATCGGAGCTGGCTGGGAAGTCTTCGAGCGCGTCCTTGGGCATACCTGGAGCGTTGAGGGGTACGTCCTCGACACCAGTCTAGATATGCTTCTTGACACTACCGGGGCAATTGGCGCTCTTCTCTTTTTTAGAAATAGGCAAGGTAGTAGTTATGCATACCACGTCTAAGGCAACACTCTCGTTTTATGGCGGCGTTGGCAGTGTGACCGGGGCCAATTTCTTGCTCACCGGGGAACATACGAAGGTGCTTATCGACTGCGGACTCATACAGGGGGAAGCGTTCGCGCATAAAGCGAATCGAGAGCCTTTTGCCTATGATCCTGCGACTACTCAGTATCTTCTTGTCACCCACGCGCATATAGACCATATCGGGCGCATTCCGAAATTGGTTCGAGACGGGTTTCGCGGCAAGATTATAAGCACCCCGCACACACTCGATCTCGCGCGGCTCATGCTTCCGGACGCATTTTCGGTGCTTCGAGCGGAGCTCGCTTCTGGGGAAGAGCCTTTTTACGACGAAGCCGATATTAAAGCCGCCTTTTCCCTTTGGGACACCGTCCCGTACCACCACCCTTTCACGGCAGGGGAATTTGACGTCGTAGTGAAAGACAGCGGACATATTCTCGGTTCGGGCATGTTTGAGATTAGGAAGCATATCGAGATTTCGGAAAGCGAGGGGGGAGTCGTAGAGCCAGAAAGAAGGAGTATTGTGTTTACGGGGGATCTAGGCAACTTTCCCACCCCGCTCCTTAAACCCGCGGAGGTCATCACGGACGCCACCTACCTTGTCATGGAGAGTGTGTACGGGGATCGAACTTTCGACGGCAAAGAGAGAAGGAAGGAGCGTCTCGCCGAGGTTGTACGTGCTAGCGCGCAAAAAGGAGGAGTCCTCCTTATCCCTTGTTTTTCACTGGAGAAAACACAGGTGCTTCTTTATGAAATCGATGACCTTCTCACGCGCGGTAGTATTCCGCGCATTCCGGTATTTTTAGACTCCCCGCTCGCCATCAAGGTTACCGATGTCTACCGGCGCTCCGCGCAGTCGTTTAACGAAGAAGCGCAGGCACGCCACAAGAAGGGTGATGATCTCTTTTCCTTCCCTAATTTGCGGATCACGATGGATGCGGCGGCTTCAGCCGATATCGCTCGTACGCCGGATCCTAAAATCATCATTGCCGGTTCGGGTATGTCTGCGGGCGGGCGCATTTTGGATCATGAAAGACGCTACCTCACCGATCCGCGTAACACCATTCTCTTTATCGGCTATCAGGTCGTGGGGGGCCTAGGTCGGCAGATACAGGAGGGAATGGCACATGTTCGCATTAACCATGAGACGATCAAGGTGAAAGCAGATGTGGTCACCATTACGGGATACTCGTCCCACATGGACGGAGAGCATCTCCTCGAATTTGCCGCGAGAGGTGAAGGTACGACAGAAAAGATATTCGTCGTGATGGGCGAACCCAAATCGGCTCTTTTTCTTGCGCAACGCATCCGCGACTATGCCGGTATCGACACTCATGTACCGCAGGCCGGAGAGAGCGTAGAAATTAGCTTATAGCTTTTAGAAAAAGAAGAACTCCGGAGTGAGAGGAGCTCTTCCGTAAATCATATATCTTAAATCCTAAATCGCTCCTTTTACTTCACCTGCGCGACAACTCGCTCGAATGTGTTAGGTTCGTCCTTGGCAAGACCGGCGAGGATCTTGCGGTCGAGCTTCACACCCTTCTTTTTCAGGGCGTGAATGAACTTACTGTAGGAGAGGCCTTGGGGACGAACGGCGGCGTTAATACGAATGTTCCACAGCGCGCGGAAGTCATTCTTCTTGTCTTTGCGATGAGCAAAAGCGTACTTCCCCGCGTGCACATAGGCCTCCCACGCCATGCGCTCCTTCTTTGAACGGCCATGACGGTACCCTTTCGTCTTTTTAAGGAGAGTTCTGCGAAATTTCAGTGCATTTACTCCTTTTTTTACTCTAGCCATAATTTTTGTGTAAATAATCAATAACCAAACACCAATCACCAAACAACCTTCAATCATCAATACTCAAACTCTGAATTTGGGTGTTGTTTCTTGGTTATCGGTGTTTCCAGATTTTTACGCATTCGGTAAAAATCTGGCGATGTCTCCTTTCTTCATATGAAGCGCGCTCATGCGTTTGCGCCCAAGTTGTGCTCGGCGACGCGCCTTCGCGTTAAAGTGATTCTGCCCTTTACCGCGCATCAAGATCTTACCATTTTTGGTGACCTTTAAGCGTTTGCTGAATGATTTGTTGGTCTTCATATTCGATGAAATCTCTAATCAAACTCGAATTAAAAACTCTAATCTCCCGAATCTCTTCGCTGTCATTCGCGCCTGAATTCGGGTTTGATTCGGGATTAACTCTTTTCAATGATGATCGTCAGTCCTTTCATTCCTTTTTTTACCGGGTCCGCCACTTTATAGGCGACCGGTACGAGTTTCAGTATTCGCTCGAGCCGCTCCTGCAGGAATTTAAACTCCATGTACTTCGATCGGCCGACGAGGAAGAGGTCAATCTTCACCTTGTTTCCCTCGCCTAACCACTCTCCGACGCGCTTCGCCTTCAGTTCCAAGTCGTGCTCGCTCGTGCCGATCTTAATCTGTATATTCTTCACCTCAACGGTGTGCACTTTCGCCTTCGCGGCCTTCTGTTTCTTGTTTTCAGCGTACTGAAACTTACCATAATCCATGATTTTTGCAACCGGCGGCGTGGCATTCGGGGAAATCTCGATCAAATCAAAACCGGCTTCCTCGGCTTTACGCAAGGCGTCCTGCAGGGTGATGACCCCGAGGTTCTCCCCTTCAGGTCCAATAACGCGAAGTTCCCCCGCGCGGATCTGGTGATTGATTCTGACTCGTGGCGTGCTCAATGTCGGAAAGGATTATAGATGCTGTATTTATAGCATGGAACGGCCTAAAAGCAAAGAAAAACAAAACACCCCCGCCGTGAGGCGGGGGTGTTTTGGTGGGCGAGTTAGGCTCGCTGCACGTTGACTGCGTTCATTCCCTTCGGAGACTCTTCAGTCTCGAAAGAAACCTTGTCTCCTTCCTGGAGATCGGTGAACTGCACTCCTACGAGGCCCTTGCTGTGAAAGAAAAGATCTTTCTGCAGACCCTCGGCGGAAATGAATCCAAAACCTTTGTCAGTCAATTTCTTGATTGTTCCGGTCATCTTTTGAATAGATACGATTAAAACAAAAGTAGTATGTCTTGAATCGACGCTTTCTTCCACACTTCTTTATGGGGAAGAGCTTAGCATAGAATGATATGCATGTCAATTCAAGGTACAAATAGCCGCCGTTTCACTATCTCGCTACGCTACTCTTTTTGCAGACGCTTTGCGAACCATGTCGGTCCAAATCTGACGATGAGTACGAGAAGGACAATGATAAAGAGTACGTATTTTGCGTCAGAAAGCACAGGGATGACATTAACGATACTTTTTCCCGCCAGCCAGCCGACAGCCACGACCCCCACAAGCCACACAAAGGTACTAAGGAGATTCACCAATAAAAATCTAACGACCGACAGTTTTTCAAGCGAGAGGTAAAGAATCGTGAGGATGCGCGTTCCGTACACAAATTTGCTGATGAGGAGGACACGGAAGGGTCTTTTAGCATAGAGCGTATCAAGACTCATAAGTACCTTCTCGCTTCGAGTCCTGATCTTTTCAAAACGGTGCGCGAATCGGAACAGGGAAGGGCCGATAAAAAACCAGAGCATGTCCGCGCAGACGGTACCTAGATATGTTATGGAGAAGACCTGAGTAAGCGAGAGGATGCCTTGTCCCGCGAGAAAAGCTGCCGGGATGATGACGGTTTCGCCAAAAAAGAACCCTCCTAAGAACAGCGCCGGGAATTCGTACGCATTGAGGAGTGCGAGCGTTGTGGTGCCAAAGTTCATGCGGAGTATTCTAACACAAGTGTATTTGGCCACACGGGCGTACACAGGCTTCGATTCCGCACGCGAGCAAATAAATTTGCTCGCTCCATCTCCACTCAAAAACAAAAGCGCCCGAAGGCGCTCATGTTTTAACGAGTGGAGATGGGCTCAACTCGACCCTTACAGGGTCAGTACCCGTGTTTGGGTTTTTTGCTGTTACTTGCACCACAAAAAACACTCAAACAGGCTTCGATTCCGCCGAAAGCTCCCCCGGAGCTTTCTCCATCTCCAATAAGAAAAATCGCCCCGCAAAAAGCGGAGCTGATTTTTCAAAATTGGAGATGGGCGGAATCGAACCGCCGTGCATATACACGCCTTGAGTGTTTCTACAAAGTATAGGTGTGCTTATCCGCCTTAGGCGGAGTTTAAGTGTATCGGCTCAAAGCAACCGAAATGTCGATACACCGAGCTTCGCAAGCTTAGGAGAGAATCGAAGCCGCTTCTCTCTGCATTCCGAGTGTATTACACCTATGTATCCCTATCGGACGTTGGGAAGATAGATGTCACTTACGCCGAAGCGTAAGCGAAAGCGAGCTCATGTCCGCCGAAATACGGCGAGACAATGGACTTGGCTTTTGAAATTAAGGTTTTGGCACTTAATTGTTTCCATAAGTTTAAGGAGATTTTGGAATACTCCACTTTGCACATTCAAAGTCAGGTTATATGTCTAGGCCGATCATCCCCCTTCAAGCCATAAATCATGAAACATAGACCATGAAATATGAGCTGAAGGCGAATGACCGTAATTTTCAATGTTCAGCCTTTCATCTCGCGCCGCATGTCCCGCTCGACATCTCGCTTCTTGATCGTCTCCCGCTTGTCGAACTTTTTCTTGCCGCGCGCGATCGCGATCTCAACCTTGATTTTTCGACCTTTATTGTACACCGATATGGGCACGATTGTCAATCCTTTTTTAGTTTCAGACGCCGCCAGCGTTTCGATCTCTTTCTTAGTCACTAGCAATTTACGATTACGCCGCTCATCATACCCCTTCTCGACGTTTTTCGGCTGATAAGCGGGGATGTAGCTGTTTACAAGGAATGCCTCCTTCCCTCTAACGATCACGTAGGCGCCTTCGAGTGAACCTTGCTTCTGTCTTAGCGATTTGACCTCAAAGCCAAAAAGCTCGATCCCCGCCTCGAGCTTTTCTAGAAGTTCAAAGTTAAATGCCGCTTTTTTGTTTGCAATCAGCATCGCACTGTCATCATAACAAAGGCCTATTTCTTTACAAAGGAATCAGCACAGGTTAGTCTTCACGGAAAAGGAGTTCAACTATGTTCTTCCAACTTATACTGGTGGTTTTTGTCTTCGTCGTTGCTCTTGCGCGGGGAACCGGTTCATTCTTTATTCGGGCAGCAAGGAGGATTTTCAGTGCAAAGAGAGACTTTGCCGGGCAGTTCGGGGTAGAGAGATATGACGATGAGGGATGGTAGTCTGTTTTCGCTTTGTTGTGCGGCCTCGTCTCCGTTCGGGAGGCGAGGTTTTTTCTTTCCAAAGACTCAAAAGTGCGTTAGAATCCCCTTGCTATGGCTCCGATTAAAGACAACATGAAGGAGGCGAAGGAAAAAGGGAAGAAGGTCCTTAAATCTCTCGTACAAAAGGATGGCAATGGCAAATTCACGCCACCGCCCGCGCCTCGGCCTCGGCGCGAATTCCTGAACAACGCGATGGGAATGCTTTTTATCTTTCTCGTGCTCATGACGGTCTACTCGCTCATCTCCGAGAATCGGACGAAGTCAACCCTGATTCCGATCTCGGAAGTTGCCGCCGATGTCGCGCGGGGCGATGTTGCCGAAATTAAGGCGGCCGGGGAAGGACTCACCGTACTCTACAAAAAGGGCAACATTACGAAACTATCCCAAAAAGAGCCCGGCGTTGGACTTTCCGAGACTCTGGTGAACTACGGAGTCCCTGCGGAACGTCTCCGCGAAGTGAAGATTTCCGTGGAAAAGGAAAGCGGTGTTGGGTTTTGGCTTCGCAGTCTCGCCCCCTTCATCATCCCGATTCTTTTCATCGCGGTGTTCATCTGGTTTCTCACTCGCCAAGTAAAGGGTGCGGGCATGCAAGCATTCACTTTTGGGCAATCCAAACCTCGCGTCATTTTCCCACACGACAAAAAACAGAAAGTAACGTTTAAAGATGTGGCCGGCGTGAGGGAGGCAAAACAGGAACTCGCTGAAATCGTGGACTTTTTGAAGAGTCCGAAGAAGTTTCTGGACATTGGCGCTCAAATTCCCAAAGGCGTCCTGCTTATGGGCGCAGCTGGCACAGGGAAGACGCTGCTTGCAAGAGCGGTGGCGGGGGAGGCGGGTGTGCCGTTTTTCTCTATTTCAGGCTCTGAATTCGTGGAGATGTTCGTTGGCGTCGGCGCTTCGCGGGTGCGGGATCTCTTTAAGATGGCAAAGCAAGCCTCACCGTCAATCGTCTTCGTGGATGAAATAGACGCAGTGGGCAGGGTGCGCGGAGGGGGAGTGGGAGGCGGCAATGACGAGCGCGAACAGACGTTGAACCAAATTTTGGTTG
>MHRI01000007.1:56843-70329 GCA_001820935.1 Candidatus Taylorbacteria bacterium RIFCSPHIGHO2_01_FULL_51_15
CCCGATGTGCTTGATCCGGCGCTTGTCCGACCAGGGCGCTTCGATCGGCGCGTCACGGTCGACCTTCCCGACCGCGATGATCGCGAAGCGATCCTCAAGGTGCACGCGCTTAAAAAGCAGCTTGGAGAAGACGTGAATCTGCGCGTCGTTGCCGAGCGGACCCCGGGATTTTCCGGAGCCGACCTCTACTCAATCGTGAACGAGGCGGCCATCCTCGCGGCGCGAGAAAATCGGACCAGACTTGCCCAGTTCGATCTTATTCGCTCGATCGAGAAGGTCATGCTCGGACCGGAGCGCAAGAGCCACCTTCTTTCGCAGGAGGAAAAGAAAATAACCGCCTATCATGAAGCCGGGCACGCGCTCGTCTCTTCGGTGCTCCCCTACGCCGATCCGGTGCATAAAGTGTCCATCATCGCGCGCGGCCGCGCGGGCGGATATACCTTGAAGCTCCCGCTCGAGGATCGGAAACTGCAGTCGCGCAAGGAATTTCTCGATGATATTGCGGTAACGCTCGGCGGCTATATCACCGAAAAGATGCTCTTTGGCGATATCACGACCGGTCCCTCGAACGATCTTCAGGTGGCTTCCGCGCTCGCGCGTGACATGGTGACAAAGTATGGCATGTCGGAGAAGCTCGGTCCCATCGCGTTCGAGACCCTCATAGGGAGATTCGGCAATCGCGGCATGCACGAAGAGAAGGAATACGGAGAAAAAATAGGGGACGCGATCGATGCCGAAATATCGAAGATCATGGGTGAGGCCTATAAACGCGCGGAGGACATTCTGGTGCGATACCGCGGCGCGCTCGATGCCATTGCGCTAAAGCTCATCGAAGTCGAGACGCTCGAGCAAGACGAATACGAAAAAATTATCATCGCGCACGGCATCTTGCCCAAAAAGAAAAAAGATATTGAGCATCAAAAGTGACGCTCAGGGTTCCCCCTAAGAAGCACCCGCAATTAGCCTGCTGGCGAATTCGCTCCCTCTCGCGCCGTCGCGCTCCGAGAGTCTCCTTAGGGGGAACACCCTCGCTCGGCTGGGAAAGAGGAATTTGCTTTACAAATGTGCCTTTTCATGGCATCATACTTTCGGACTTACAGAAAGAGACGGTGAACAATGATTAAAGACGCAGGCCTCCTCTTCGAAGAAGCGCTTTTCAGTACTAACACAACTGACTGGCCCGAACCGATCGAACTTAGTTTTGCTGAAGCAGTTGCATTTACGAAGCAGGGGCAGGATGTACGGTTTGGTTGGAACCCACGGGCTCCTCGTACAGAACTCGCTTCTTTGCTTTTCAGGAAGGTGCAAGAAGCACTTCTTTCGAGAAGCGATAAGCCTTATTTGCAGCTCTTTGTGGCGATTGGGACTTCCCTCGATCGACATCACAAAGCTGATGCATTTTTCGGAATCAAGGGTACCGCTAAAATTGCGTTGATCAACTTAAAGGCTGGGAGAAAAAGGGAACTGTATCCTGAACGGAACAGAAGAATCATTTCCAGAGACAAAATTGTCGTTATCCATGAAAGTGATTTCCTTCAAGAGGACGAACTTGAATTGAGAGCGCTTAGCATTGTGCATTGCCTACGATATGCTGATGACCGACTAAGGTTTCCAGTCGATCTAGGCAAAGTTCATGAAAGAGTTCTCGAGGGTCATGCGTCGCAAGATCTAGCAAAAATACGTAGATCTTCAAAATCCGTGAGAGTTCCTGATTTGCCAGTTCCCGATCCAGCACAACAAAGAGAAGCACTCCAAGAGCTCAGGCTGGCTTTGGGGTTGGAGTAGTACTCTAAGACTTTGAGCCTACATTCTACTGTAACAACTTGAGCCGTGTGGAACTACCCACCGGCTTTATTTTTTGCGAAAGTGGCCTATTTGGGATACGATTTTGCTATCCCGCCCTTAGCTCAATGGTGGAGCGAGCGTCTTATACACGCTAGGTTCTTGGTTCGAATCCAAGAGGGCGGATCTTCAGATAGGGTTTGATTTTACTTGGATACATCACTTATCTTATTTTTATTTCTTTCCTCCATTTCGCCAATGAGAATATGCCCGTAGCTATTCTTTCACTCAAAATGAATCCCCTCCTTTTTTCGGGAGGCGAGGTGTGATTGGAGAAGGGGATATTTGGATAAAGAAGAATCTTCTTCGAGAAGCCGTTTCGCTTCGGTGCGGGCGGCTTCGACCATTTTAAGATTCTGTAGAGCTTCCATGGCGACATCGGAGACGCCCCATTGGCTCGCGCCCGAAAGCTCGCCCGCGCCTCGGAATTTCAGGTCATACTCGGCAAGCTCGAAACCGTTCTTCGCGGTTTTCAGCGCTTTCAATCGCTCCACAGTCTTTGCTCCGGCGCTCTCCGTAAAGACGTAGCAATATGCCTGATGCGAACTTCGGAGCACGCGGCCGCGAAGCTGGTGAAGTTGCGAGAGGCCGAAACGTTCCGCGCCCTCGATAACAATCACCGTGGCGTTCGGGACATTTACCCCAACTTCGACAACGGAGGTCGAAACGAGAATATCAATCTTTCCTCTTTTGAAGGCGTTCATTACTTCCTCCTTATCACCCGGCTTCAGCTTACTGTGCATCACACCTATTTCATATTCCGGAAATACTTTTTCTTTCAATCTCTTCGCTTCCGCTTTAGCAGACTTTGCGAGCATAGCGAATTCTTTATCGGGATCAGGCTCGTCAATTCGGGGTGTGATGATATATGCCTGTCTCCCTATCTGCAGTTCCTTCCGAATCTTTTCGTATACTTCGTCTCGGCCGGTTGGGAGAACCACATCGGTGATGATCGGTTTTCGCCCCGCCGGCTGTTCGTAGAGTAGGGTAAGATCTAGGTCTCCGTAGATGGTGAGTGCCAGCGTTCGGGGAATCGGAGTCGCGGTCATACTTAAAAGGTGGGGCATCCGCAGCTCTTTGTGTATCAAAGCCTTGCGTTGATTCACTCCAAAACGGTGCTGCTCGTCTATAATCGCGTAAGCAAGATGTTTGAACTTCACTGATTTTTGAATTAATGTGTGAGTGCCGAGGAGAATTGCGATTTCTCCATTAGCTGTCCATTTTAGAAGTTGGGAGCGGGAAATACTGGTCCATCCTAAAGGATTCACCTTCGATGGGAATTTTCGGCATCCGCTTCCGGTGATGAGCGCGATGCTTATCGGGAGATGTTTGAAGTATTCTATGAATGATTCAAAATGTTGGGTTGCCAGAATTTCAGTCGGGGCCATGTAGGCAACCTGTAATGTTCCAAAATCTTGGCCTTTGGGGTGGGAGGTGACCACCGCGTAAGCGGTTGATGCGGCCACCGCGGTTTTGCCGCTCCCGACGTCGCCTTCGAGAAGCCTGGCCATGGGCACTCCTTTTCGGAAATCCTCTAGGATTCCCCTTATCGCGCGGTTTTGCGCATTGGTAAACGAAAACGGGAAACGCTTCACGAACGTTTCAATGTGTTCTTCCCCCTTCTCAATCGTAAATGATTTTTCCTGTTGCCAGCTTTTTCGTTCCTTTTGCTTCTCAAGCTGGATGAAAAATACTTCCTCGAACGCAAACCGTTTGCGCGCCGCGATCGCGTCCCCGGCTTTTTGCGGCGCGTGTATCCAGATGAGAGCGGTTTTAAGAGAGGGTAGATGATATTTTTCCAGAATGTCGTGGGGGATAGGGTCAATGAGCGAATCAAGTACACTGCTTCCGATAACTTTCTGAATCGCGTGGAAAAACCAGTTGGAGGTAACTCCGCGCGATTCAGGATACACGGGATGAAGGTGGTGAGTTTCACCCTCCTTCCCAAAAAGTGATTCGCCAACACCATGTGGGACCGATTCAACTTTTTCTATTTTGGGATTACTAAAATACAACTCGCCGTTTTTTTTGCGCGCGCTTAATTTTCCTTCGACACGCACCAGGGCGTCTTCAGGGGTCATCTTGGCAAGATACGGTTGGTTAAACCAAACAATTTGGATTTTACCACTGCCGTCACGAAGTTCGGCTGTTCCCATCGGGATTTTGCTCCGAAACCCCTTCGTCGCTTTGAGTTTACTGATACGTCCGAACACCACCACCGCTTCTCCTGTTTGCAAACTCTCGATTGTTCGCACTTCGGCCACATCTCCATAGCGAGAGGGGAAGTGGTACAGTAAGTCTTCAACGGTTTTTATCCTAAGCTTTTTAAACGCTTTTTGCTGTGGCTCGGAGATTCTAAAGATAGTTTCGATTGGCGTCTCAAGCTGCATTCGGTAATTGTATGAGCAATAACCCCTCCAACGCAACTTTTCTCACATTACCACATAACTGCGACCGCAATTATGTGGTAGCTTGAAAAGACATAGTATTAAGCTACAATTTAGAACTTTTTGCGGATAGGCGGGGTAGTGGTAGTATGAGAACCATTATGGCAGATGATCCACAGAAATTTTTAGAGGTAGCGCTTGAGGCAACGAAGAAGGCCGAACCGGTTTTCCGAAAGTATTTCGGCAACGCACCGGGAGTAAGTGAGAAAGTGGATCAAGGTATGCACCGAAGTCCGGTAACAGATGTTGACAAGGAAATCGAGACGCTCATCACCTCTCACCTCCTTTCGCAATTTTCCACACACTCCATTTCAGGCGAAGAGTTTTCTCCGCAACACCATTCAAGTCCGTACACATGGTACATTGACCCAATTGATGGAACGATAAACTACATCCGAGGACTTCCTTTTGCGTCTATCTCTCTCGGGCTTTGGAAGGAAGACGTCCCAATTGTTGCTGTCGTATCTGATCCTATGCATAACGTTACCTATTCCGCTCTTCACGATAAAGGTGCCTTTCGAAATGGCACGCAAAAACTTTCAGTCTCGTCAGTTTCTAAATTCGGAGAAGCAGTGGGTGGGAGTGGTCGCGCGAAAGCACTGGGAGAGGATCCTCTGCTTCAGCGTGTGGCAAAAGCCGCTTATCGAGGACGTGAATATGGAGGAGCGGCGCTTGAACTCTGTTCAGTCGCGGAAGGGAAGTTGGATTTTTGGATAAGCGAGCGGACAAAAATCTATGATGTCGCCGCAGGAATGCTTATGGTAACTGAAGCTGGGGGAACAGTGACTGACTGGGAAGGAAATCCATACACATTAGACTCCGCCAATATTGTTGCAAGCAACGGAAAGATTCACACTGAACTTTTGCAAGCTCTCAAAAAGTAACTATACCATTACAGCGAGTTTCTCTAACCATTGTTTTGCCCGGACAACTCTTTTTGGATCTCCATGCCAATGTGTAAGAATACGCATGACGCCATATACCTTCATTTTGTCTTCAGAAAACTCTACTCCACTCAATCGTGAGTATTCCTCCATCATTGCTTTCGCAAAATCTTTATCGCGTGCAAATTGATACGCAAAGTCTACATATACATCGCCGATGGCTACTTCTCCGAAATCAATCACACCGTTTAATCGGTTTGTGTCCGGATTCACGACGATATTTCCCGGATGAAAGTCCCCGTGCAAAAGTCCCTGTGGCGGGGAAGCTTCGCCAAGCATGTGCTCATAGCGGTCAATTGAAGAAAGCAAAAATTCGCGCATTTCCTCGTCGGGAAATTCTCTATTCACTAACTGTCTTATGTCCGAAAGCTTCTCCCGTGATGGTCCACCGCGCGGACGCTTCAAACCAAACTCGGCAGCTTCAGAGATTGGCAAGGCGTTGTGTAGCTCAAAAAGGAATAGAGCCGCATCTTTGGCAAGTTGCTCTCTTTGCGTATCAGTTAATTCTTCTTTCACGTCCTTCAACTGTACACCTGGTATCTTTTTATATCCGCTCCACTGATACGTCTTCCCTTCAAATTCTATCTCGGGGAGTCTTGTTGTAGTCTTACCGCGTAATGCTTTCAGAACTTTGTTTTCTTCTTCGAATGAGTGGCGGTGCTCTCGGCCCTTTCTCGGGAAACGAAAGACATATTCACGGTTGACTTCAATAGTGGTGTTGTCTGCTCCTTCGCCAATCGGATGTGCGTCATGGACAATAAGATCCGGAAGCTCTTGGCCGATAACTTCTCTGAGATTCTCAACTGAATTGTCTTCCACTACACGCCGTACGGATTGTTGCTCCACTGCTGGATTTTCATTTGACCACTCTTTCATAAGTCTATACGGAACTCGTAGCCGTGCTTTTTCATCCCAAGCTTTTCATAGAAACGGTGAACCTCTTCACGTGCCGTCCGGCTCGTGCCGATGACCTTGTAACAGTGCAGACGTTTCGCCTCTTCAATCGCTTCCTTCACGAGCATGCTTCCGACTCCTTTCTTACGGTGCGTTTCCTTTACCAGTAAATCCTCAAGGAGCCCATACGGCTCTTTGTGTGAATCGTTACGGATGAGATATAGATATACCGCGCCAAGTTCCGCACCATTCTCAACCGTACTCAGGCGGATCGCATTTTCCTTCTTCTCTTTCTTAATCTCCATACTTTTTCTAAAAGCTAGAACCTAACAGCTATAAGCTATCTTATAAGATTCCAAATGATTTCCGCTGTCTTCTCCGCGTCATGCCTCACTAAACTCCGCTTCAAGGCGTCACCCTTGGCTTTCTTATGGACGTGGTTTGAGAGAATTCCGCTCGCGATCACCTGTACGCCCATGCCTTTAATTGCCTGAATGTCCGGCTCGACAAAATCAGCTCTCTCTTTTTTGTAGCGGGCGAGCACCGCGGCATCCGGCTTTTTGGTATTAACAATGACCGTATCGAGCAGGAGCGCTTCATCCTTGCCGCCAAGATACCGGTTCGCTTCGCGGACAAAATCGGATGCCTTGAATCCGTCAGTTTGGCCGAGCTTAGTCATAATGTTGGTGATGAGAATTTTCTTCGCCTTCGATGTTCTGATGCTTGGAGCGATGCCCGGGACAAGGAGGTTGGGGAAGGTGGACGTGTAGAGATCCCCCGGGCCGAGAATAATCGCATCCGCTCTCGCGATCGCGTCAAGCGCTCTTGGATTCGCGTCGGCCTTGGTGAGGGCGAGGGTTTCGATAGCGGCGCGTTTTTTAGTGATCGGCTCATCCAGTTCATGCTCACTTGAAATCCGCGTACCATCCTTGAGTGTCGCCGAAAGAGTCGTTGGCTGTCTTGAAACAAAGAGAACCTCGCCTCGCACGTTAAGCAATCGAGCAGACTCGGCTATCGCGCCTTCAGGGCTTCCGGTGACTTTCTGCAAAGCAGCAAGTAGAATGTTGCCGACGTTGTGCCCCTTCAGCGAACCGCGGTCAAAGCGATACATAAAAAGGTCCTGGAGTACCGGCACGGTGTAGGAAAGCCCGATGAGGCATTGGCGGATATCGCCCATCGGCATCACCCCCAATTCCTTCCGGAGCGTACCGGTAGAGCCACCGTCATCGGCGGTTGAAACAATCACGATGTTATTGGTCGGAAACCCTCTAAGCCCCTTAAGGAGAGTGAAGGTTGCCGTGCCGCCGCCGATGATGACAATAGTGCGCATAGTCGCTAATTAAAACGCTAATTAAGACTCGAATACCCTCAAATGAAAATTCGCACCCTTCGTGTTTCTTAGATTCGAGTATGATTCGTGATTAAATAATGTTCAGTTTCTTCCCAGCACGCTCGAGTGCGGTAGTGGCAGTATCAAGTTGCTCTTTGGTGTGAGCTGCGGAGATCTGAATGCGGATACGGCCTTTGCCTTTCGGTACGACGGGGTAGGCGAAGCCTCGGGTGTAAATGCCTTCTTCAAGCAGGGCATCCGCAAGCGCCATGGTCTTCACCTCGTCGAAGATCATAAGCGGCGTAATCGGATGACTACCGCCACCTAACGTATAACCTAATTTTTCGAGCTTTGTTCTGAAATATCGTGTATTGTCTGTCAGCCTTTCTTTGAGCGGAATGAACTCTTGTTCAAAGTGTTCTATCACATACAGGGCCGCTCCGGCAATCGCGGGCATAAGTGAATTGGAAAAGAGGTAGGTACGACTGCGTTGGCGAAGCAAGTCAATGATTTCTTTTTTACCTGTGGTAAAGCCGCCTCCCGCACCGCCGAGAGCTTTGCCGAAGGTGGATGTGAGGATATCCACTTTGCCCAAAACCCCTTTCTCTTCGATACTCCCACGGCCGGTCTTGCCGAGAACCCCCGAGCCATGTGAATCATCTACTACAAAAATAGCATCATGCTTATCACAAAGAGCTTTTAGTTCATCGAGCTTCGCAATCTCACCGTCCATCGAGAAGACTCCATCAGTAACTACAAGGCGTCTTCGGGCGCCCTTTGCCGCAATAAGTTGTTTCTCCAGTTCTTCAAGATTGTTGTGGTGGAAGCGGAATCGTTCAGCCTTGCAGAGTCGCACGCCGTCAATGATGGAGGCGTGATTCAATTCGTCTGAAAAGATCGCATCGCCTTCAGTAAGCAGGACTTCAAAGAGTCCCGTATTGGCGTCAAAACAGGAGGTATACAGAATAGTGTCTTCAGTCTGGAAGAATTTTGAGATGGCTGTCTCAAGCTTTTTATGTAAATCGGTCGTGCCCGCAATAAAACGCACGCTGTTAAGGCCAAGCGAGTATTCTTTGAGGGCTTTTTGGGCGGCCTTCAGCACCCCTTTTTGTTGTGAGGTGCCAAGGTAGTTGTTGGCGCAGAGGTTGATGAGTTTTTTTCCATCCACGATAATCTCCGTTCCCGGATGACCCTCCACCACTTTCTCCACCTTGAATAACCCACCTTCTCGCATGGTTTGGAGTTCGTTTTGGATGTCGGTCTTTAGTTTGTTTGAAAACATAATTGCGTAATTACTTTGCACAAAACACAGTATCCAAAGTCCAGACAAAACACAAACTATTCAAAACACAAATACGTATGTTTTTCGGCTTCTTTGAGTTTGTTTGGTTTTTTGTGAACTGTGCTTTGTGTTTTCTACTAATTAGATTTCAATCAGTAGTTTCGGATGTTTCGCCATCATTTCTTCAAATCGCTCTTTAGTATACCTAGCTAACGGCAAAATAGTATCCTTGCCTTGGCTCAAGATGATGTTCCAAATATTCTCTTGAATCTTGTTCGAAGGGTCCGCAAAGAGCTTCTGCGTCATCTCCCACGTTTCGGGGAGCCTTCGCCCGATGACCGCGTGCACGGTAAGACCTCGGACAACGAAGCGATTGAAATCCTCAAGCACGAAATCGCCTGTCTTAATACCGAAGGCGATCATGTCTCCTCCTCGCCTCGTGGCAAAGATAGCATTGTTGAACGAAGAATTGAATCCCGCCATCTCGAACGAGACATCAACACCAAGGCCGCCCGTCAGCTCCTCAATTTCTCTAATCACACCTTCATCGCGATGATGTGGGGGTACATTTTTGCCTCGGGAGGGCAGCGCTATCACATAATCAATACCGAGCCGTTTAGCCATTTCTTGTGACACAGGGTTTGGTTCGACGCCAATAATGGTTGACGCGCCAAGTCCGCGCGCGACGAGCGTCAAGAAAAGTCCAATTGGCCCAAGACCGAAAATGGCGATCGTCTTACCCTTAAGCGGGACTTTGGTCGCGGCATGCACGGCATTCCCAAACGGCTCTTGCATCGCGCCAAGCTCGGGACGAGTCTTCGAAGTGTCGGTCTTCCAGACGATATGCGCGGGCAATTTCACGAACTCCGCAAATCCACCGTCATGCGAAATACCAAGAATCTTTTCATTCGTGCATACGTGTTTTTCCCCGCGGAGGCACTGGAAGCATTTGTTGCACACCACATGAGACTCGGGTGCCGCGAAGTCGCCAACTTCGAGAGGGAAAGGGGCCGCACGACTCGCCCCGCTCCCCAGCGCAACAACTTCTCCGAAGAACTCATGCCCCAAAATGCGGCGCGTTCCGCCCTCACTCTTGATACTTGCGAGAATATGGTCCTTAAATGCCGCTCGGTTCCAAATACCCCGATCTGTCCCACAAATGCCCGCATAGTGCACCTTCATGAGCACTTTGTCCGCGTCGGACGGATCCTCTCTTTCATCCAGTGTCGGCGCGGGAACATCTTGCAACTCAAAACCGCGAGTTTCATCCCATCCGCCAAGAGTTGTGTCGAACACTAATGCACGCATAATCTCTAATCCTACTCTAATTTCTGACTCGAATCTCTCGAAAAAGAATTCGCAGCATTCGCGTTCTTAGATTCGCGGTGATTCGTGATTACTCTACAGTTACACTCTTCGCGAGATTCCTCGGTCGGTCCGGATCGAGCTTTCTCTCCAACGTCAGGTAGTAGGCGAAGAGTTGGAGCGGGACAATGGCGAGAATAGGTGAGAGCATCTCGAGCGTTTTGGGGATGGTGAGAGTGTCGTCCGCAAGTTTGATCGCCCGCGTATCACCCTCACTTGCGATCACAAGTACCCGCCCACCACGCGCTTTGATTTCTTGTATATTTGAGAGCATCTTATCATACACGCTGTCGCTTGGCGCTATCGCAACCGTCGGGAACGCCTTATCAATCATGGCGATAAAACCGTGCTTCATCTCTCCCGCGCCGCATCCTTCGGCGTGGATGTAGGAGGCCTCCTTCACCTTGAGCGCCCCCTCGTAGGCCGTCGCGAAGTTATACTTTCGTCCGAGGTAGAGCATATGCCGGTACTTCGCATAACGCTTGGCAAGCTTTCGTATTTTCTGCTCCTGCTCAAAGATCTTCTCGATTTTTGGAGGGAGCGTTTCCAACTCCTCGAGTATCCTCTTTCCCATGGAGAGCGAGAGCTGCCTTTGGCGCCCCAGGAAAACAGTCAGAAGCGCGAGAACCGCAAGCTGTGATATATAGGCTTTGGTGGAGAGGACGCTGATTTCAGGTCCCGCGTGATTGTAAATCCCAACGTCGGTTTCTCGTGCGATCGTTGAGCCGACCACATTAACAATGCCAAGTGTGGTCGCGCCTTTCCGTTTTGCTTCCCGTATCGCTTCAAGCGTGTCGGCCGTTTCGCCCGATTGCGAGATGGCGATTACCAGAGTCTCTACGTCTATCATCGGCTTCCGATATCTGAATTCCGAAGAGAATTCGACTTCGACTGGAATGCCCGCGTATTCCTCAAGCATATATTCACCCACGCGGGCGGCATGGAGCGCCGTGCCGCAGGCGACGATGATAATGCGTTTGACCGCTCGGATTTTCGCTTCAATACTCTGGAGACCTCCAAGCTTTGCCAATCCGTTCTCTGTGATAAGACGTCCGCGAAGCGTATTCTCAATTACTTCCGGTCCCTCCTTTATTTCTTTCAGCGTAAAGTGCGCGTATCCGCCTTTTTGCATTTTGTCCGCATCCCATTCAATGGTTTCACTCCCGCGCTCCACCACTTTGTTATCAAGCGTCGTGACAAAATACGAATCGGGCATCACGACCGCCATCTCGCCGTCCTGCAGATAGAGGACGGTACGTGTGTGTGAAAGAAGAGGGGAGGCATCAGAAGCTACGAAGTTTTCATTTTCGCCCAGTCCTAAAACAATCGGCGCGCCCATACGCGCGGCGATGATTTTTTTCGGCTCGTAGCTTGAAACCATCGCGAGACCGTAGGTGCCGCGAATTTTCTGGAGCGTGAGCTGGGCCGCCTGCTCGAAGCTTCCAAAGATGCGATATTCCTCTTCCAGCAAATGCGCAATCACTTCCGAATCGGTTTCCGACTTAAAGGTGTGGCCCTTTGCCCGAAGTTCGTCACGCAGTTCGTCGTGATTTTCAATAATGCCGTTGTGGGCGATATAAAAACTCTTGGTGCAGTCGGTGTGCGGGTGCGTATTTTTTTCGGCCGGTTTGCCGTGCGTCGCCCAACGTGTGTGTCCGAGGCCGGCGGTGCCACCGAAATTCTTGCCGTCGCAGGCCTCCACGAGCATGGCGACTTTGCCGACCGCGCGTGCGGTCTTGATGCCTTTGCCGCTATGAATCGCCACCCCCGCGCTGTCATAGCCGCGATACTCAAGCCGATGAAGACCATCTAGCACGATAGGGAGCGCTTCGCGTTTTCCGACGTATCCGATAATGCCGCACATGGCTGAAATTCTTAGTGAGCGTAGCGAGTTTTAGAAAATCGCCATCCCGAGGAATTCCTATTCCGAGGGATTTCCGCTCATTAAATTGATTATTTAAGATAAACCCTCCTTCCTAACATTGCTTCTGGTATTCAGAAAGACGCCGATTATAACACCAAAACACGGGAAAATGTGGCACAAAAGGCCCAACAGTTTTGGGCTCTTTCTTGTACGCAGGCAGTACACCGAGTGCGTTCTCTACCGGTTTCGCGAACTGAACGCAAGCGCGAGTGCCGCGAGCGCGAGCGAAATGTCGCGGAAGAGAATGTCGAGCTGATTCCAATTAAAATACACAATCGAGCCAAGAAACGCCGCGGCAACGAGCGAGGGGATAAATACTCTCCATCCAGAGAGTATCCAGAGCGCGAGTGTGATATGCACTCCGGCGAACACCATGAGCAGAACATCCTGCGACAGTCCGACATCTCGCGCGAACGCGGGTATATAGCCCACCCAGTCGTTGGGGTTCGCCCAGAAACCGTACGCGGGGTAGAGGAAGGCGAAGGCCAGCGCTATTCGCAAAAGGAGACGAGAGGGGTTGCTCATAATTATTCTAATTTCTAATTGCTCTAATTATTCTAAAGAAATTTCAATCCATAAATGTCTAATTTGGGAATTGGATATTGGATATTCATTAGGTCCATTAGAATAATTAGGTTAATTAGGTCAATTCACTTTTACTCTGTAACAATCACTGTCCCTACCATACTGGCGTTCAGGTGATCATGGTATTTCCACGTACCTGCCTTTTCGAAGGTGAATTTGAATTCCGTTTGTCCGCGCGCGTCAGTCTTATACTGATCAAATTCGGGGTACAAGAGGTGTGTCGGGTGCTCATCAGAGGCGATTGAGGCGCTCTTGCCGGTTTTGTTCTCAAACACCACGGTTTCTCCCTTTTTTATGGTGACTGTTTTTGGCGAAAACCCCTGCGCATTGTAGGTGACCTTGGTTTCTTTTTTCACCGCGCCGCCGGCATCGGAAGTAGACGTCGCGTTAGCGTCCCCTCTCAAGATGTCGCCGCAGGCGACATAGGCCTTGAGGTCGGCAGCCGATTTGTGCACGTTGATCGCAAGGGGAAGCTCCAAGAGTAGCTCTTCTAGGGTAAGGTTGGGGATGTCGGTCTGCGAGGCGCCGTTACCCACATCGGTGAGGGGGTACTTCACGGCTCCGGGGTTCGGGCACGCGCCTAGGTGAATATGCGCGGGCTGCGGGACGCTTGAGGGCTTGCCGGCTAAATTTACAATGACGCGAAGCGTGCTTGTGCCCACCTCTACGAGCACGGCTTGTCCTCCTTGGCCCGAAGCGTTTTGCTCATTTAGCTTGACTTGGAGGGTCGTGGGCTTTTTCGTTTCTTCTACGCTTTTGCCCGGCACATTTTCATTTTCCGCGGGCTGATTCTCTTTCCCAACTTTCTTGTCATTTAGCTTTTTAACGCCGTATGCTCCGCCACCAATAACAAGAAGAGCGATGATAAGCATT
>MHRI01000007.1:70336-73941 GCA_001820935.1 Candidatus Taylorbacteria bacterium RIFCSPHIGHO2_01_FULL_51_15
CATGTGTGTGAATTTAATTGATAACCCTACCTGTTATTAAAACGAGTTCTACTCACAGTGTAGCAATTTATGTGGAAAAACCAAAAGGCTAACTCGCAGTTGCCATTTTTTGCGCCTCGATTGTCAAGAAGAGAGGTATTTCGCTCCGTGCTCTATCCTCCGCCTGTGCTCGAGGCCCCTTCTCACTTTTTCTAGTCGAGTTCCACTCTTCAAGCCTGCAAATGCAAAAGTTCTGTTTCGCCAGTGCCTTCGCGTACGCTTGGAGTGGACGGTGGAACGAGATTGTCTTCTCTCCCGTATCACTTCCAGGATGCATGTTCACTTCTATTTTCAAGCTCGAGAGATAACGGTCAACACGCCGGTACTGTACCTTCGATTTCTCATCGAAACCCCAGGAGCTCTCCTTCGGGATTCGAAACGCGGGGTGATTGAGCACAAGATACGCCCTTCCACGGGGAGTGAGCACTCGCGCGCACTCCGCAAGTGTCGCGTTCATGTCCTCAATGTTTTGGAGCGCGAGCACGATTGCCACTTTGTCGATGCTTCCTTTTGCAAGAAAGGGAAGCGAGTGCGCGGAGGCAACATGAAAGTCGATCTCCTTTTGCGATTTCTCTTTCCCGATGTCGATAAGTTCTCTCGAAATGTCCGCGGCAATCACCTTCGCCCCTGCCGCATGGAACGCGCGCGAGAATAGCCCTTGCCCGCAGGCAAGGTCGAGGACGCGTTCGCCTTTTCGTATCTCCATAAGCCGGAGAAGGTTGGGCAAGATAAGATCCTGCTGATATGAACCCGTTTGCTCTACCGTTTCGTCATACCACTTTGCAACCTTACCCCATGAAGTTGGGGCGGGAGTTGGTTTTTTCTTTAACGGTTTTTCCATGTCGTAAGCGTTTCCGAAAGCATCGCTAGCGGAACTATCTCGATAAATTCTCCAAGGTCAATGCCGATTTCGGGAGGGAAGGCGCTTTCTCGGAGGAGTTCCTGAATACCGATGAGCTTTTTTACGCATCCGCGCTTTTCGGCCATGTTCCATTTCATGTACGCGAGTTCGGCGAGTACTCCTGCTGAAAGTCCGGCACAGACGACGAGGTCGGGATTACTCACGAGAGAAAGGAGCATATGGTGCCAACTGGGGAGTTTTTCCGTCTCATCCGCCTCCTTTAGATGATGTTCGTAGGGGGCCGTATCCCAATCATTTGAATCAGGTGTTTTTTCAGTATAGAGCATACGGAGTGTACCACCTGCTTTTTTATGCGCTTCCCCGACGAGCTCAAGCATTCCGGCATAATTAAAGACCACCGTAAGTATCGCCCCGCTTTTCGCCGTTGCCGCGCCCACTTTTTTCGCAAGAGGGGCAATAGCTTGCTCGTCTAATCCGGTGATAGCCGAGAACTTTTTGAGATTAGTCGGGCCAAGAAGGCTCACTTCAAGATTTTTCTTTAACTCGGTCATGAGTGCGTATCAGCTTTGAAAATATGGGTTGGTACATATCGTCCTTACTGTCGATGTGTAGCTCCTTGCGATGCATAGTATCACAAAATTCAATCGGAACCTTTTCGATCATTGCTAGAGGTTGCTGTTCGTTCCCTTCGCCCATGAGCAGGACTGCGGCGGTCGCAAGACTATCGGCAACATTGGTGCGAGAAAATTTGAACTTCCTCCCGAAAATATCAGGAGTGTCGCGATAGTCCTTCAGGCCTTTGAAGCCCGCGTAACCGAGAGCAACGCCGATTACACCGGCGCGGAGCGGGATCGTCCGGCTGTCGGTGATGAGGATGCCCAGGTGTTTAACGCCGTATTTCTGTCGCAATATATTGCGCAGAGAGCGAGCAGTTTTAAAACTGTCTTTTGGCAAAAGTATAAGTTTGCCATTTGCGTTGGACTCGTCAATTCCGGCAGAAGCCATAATCATTCCGTCTTTCACGGTGAGCCAAACGTATTTAGTCGGAATGGCGAACTCGCTTTCTGCGCGGATCAACTTTTCTTTAGACTTGATATCTTTGACGACAGTCGTCCGCTTTTCCGCAAGGGCGACGATTTTGGACGTGACGACAATCACGGATTTTTCAGATACTTTTTTGAAGTAGTCCGTAATGAAAGTAAGTAGATCGTCGCCTTCTTGGAAGATACGGGTTTTGATTGGTTGGATCATCATGGTTAGTATTTGTTTTTATACTTTTAGTGCTTCTTCTAGATCAATCTGTTCACCGCGCCCCTTGAGAAGACGAATGCCTATATAGGCGAGTGGAGTATAAAGCAGGCCCATCGCTACTTTGTAAAGCCACCACGTGATGATAATGCTGATAAGCGTGTGAGTGGGGTACACACCTGCAAACGCTATGACCATGAAGATGGTCGTATCAAGCCACTGCGACCAAAGATTGGAGAGAAGCGAGCGTAACCAGAAGAGTTTTACGCCCAATTTTTCGCGGAAGAAGAAGAATGATAAGACATCCTGATATTCCGCGGTGAGGAACGCGACTAGCGAAGCAATAGCAATGCGCGCCGAGATGCCGAAGATTTGATTGTATCCTTGCCTTGCCCACTCGCCATCTGCCGACCACGGCATGGTGAGTGAAAGGAAGGAGTACGCGATGAAAAGTGCGGTGCTAATGAATCCGGCGAGCACAAAGAACTTTGCGGCGCGCTTGCCGTACACTTCGCCAATGACATCGGTCATCAGAAACACGACCGGAAAGGAAAAGACCGCTACCGATAGATGTGAGCCGAAAATAAACGGCATTATTTTCAGTCCGAGAGTGTTTGCCGCAAAAAGTGATGTGAGATACACCGCAAGCGCGATAAGTAGTTTTTTGAACGATGTTTCCGTGAATTGAATCATGGTTGTAATTCTTTAATGAATGAATATGAAGTTGATACATACACACAAACAAAAAGCCCGCCCGATAGGGCGGGGGAAAGCGTGTACCACAGGTACGAACAGAAACCCCGTCCTATCGGCCAGGAAGGGTGAGAGAGGTGAAGCTAGACCACGTCTTTGTGTGTTTGTTGTGCATCATGGGAATACCTCAACTATTTTGACAGTTTTCAATTTGTTTTTTCTTTGCTATCCCCCCGCAGTGACAGTATCCCAAGTGCGACGAAGATGGATGCTTTCAGCCAGTTCCTTTCTTGAACAGCCTCAATGAGCGCAAGGCCGAAGAAAAGTACGAATATCGTGATATTTGTGAATTTGATATGTTGCATGTGGTAAAAACGGAGACGATGTCCGGAAGTCTGAACCGAAAACATGGCTCAAATTCAAGGATATTGATAAAAGTATACAGGAATTAAGGGCTATCTACAAAGCCCACCGGCAATGGTTTGAAGTACCTAAGCCTAAATCTAACAAGGGGCAGAACGCCGTGGATTATCCGATATAAACCAAAACCACTCTAGTGAGTGGTTTTGTTGAGCTAGGTGTAACCTTTCTACCGCCATCATGGGTTAGCCGAGCTGATTTACTGAAAACTGATTTTCTCTACCTATCAGGCGCGTTATAAACCAGTTCCTTTTGCTCAGGTTGACCTATTTGAGTTTTGAGCGCGGTGATTTATTTACCGGTTTCAAACTCATACCGATTTCTTGAGCTTTTGCCTGTACCC
>MHRI01000008.1 GCA_001820935.1 Candidatus Taylorbacteria bacterium RIFCSPHIGHO2_01_FULL_51_15
AGCTTGTGGGAGCGGTGCACTCCTTCTGGGGCGGGATACAGAGCGAGGTGACTCGGTTTGTCTCCTATGTGGAGGGGGTGGCGAGGAGGAGACTCCTCTCGAGAGAAGCGCGCGCTCCCCTGACGGCAAGTAGTGCGACACCACCGGTCGTGAGCCGTTCGACCGAACCACTGCCTCCCGCACCCGTGCCTCCTCGGGAAGAAGCTCGCCCTCTTGCGGTAGCGGCACCGGCTCCTGCCACGTACATCACGAGTCCCGTGATCGAACGCATCGTCTCTGCCCCCGACCTCTCCTCCTACGCCACCAAGAACCTCCTCACCGCTGAACTGGAGAAGCTACGGAAGGAGATGAGCAAGATCGTGTATATTTCCTCACCCTCTTCGCCTCCGGCTCCCGCCTTCGATGCCACTCCCCTCTGGCAAGCTCTTGCTCGAAGCACCGTCATTAACCAGATCCGTGAGGTGGCGGTCACCGATCCTGCAATTGACGGAGGCACGATCTCGGATTCCACGATCACCACGTCCTCCTTCTCCGGCAGCACCGGCACCTTCACGAGCACGCTCTCCACGAGCGCCTCCCTCGTCGTCTCGGGCACGGGTACCTCTACCCTCGCAGGTGACGTGGCCTTCGATACCGACACCCTCTATGTGGACAGCCTGAACAACCGAGTGGGTATCGGCTCCTCGACACCCACCGACACGCTCGCAATCGCTGGGCCAATCTTCCTTGGCAACACTACGCCTTCGGTTACCGGAAACCGTCTCTATGCCAATGGAGGTGACCTCTACTACGCAGGCAGTGTCATAGGAGGCGCCACCACCGGCAACTGGACCTCTGACGGCACCAGTGTCTGGCGTCCCACAGGCTCGGTGGGAATTGGCACGAGCTCTCCCTACGCCAAGCTCTCGGTGGTGGGCCAAACCGTCGCCTCCTACTTCACCGCTACCACCTCAACCGCTTCCACCTTTCCTTACGCAAGCTCCACCTCCCAGACCATCTCGGACTCTCTCTTCCTCACCAACCTCTCCCAAGGCTGGCTCCATACGGCAGGTGGCACAAACGCTCTCACTTCTTCCACCTCTCCTACGGTGAACTACATAACAGCTACATCTACAACAGCAACCTCAACCTTTGCAGGCGGTCTCATCGTCGGCTCGGGTGGTGGGACGAATGGGCTGACGGTGACGGGGACAACAAAATTGACTGGTCAATTAAATTTCGGTACTGATGCCACATATACTATAGGTTCTCAATCTGCCAATAGACCAATTTACGGATATTTTAGTAGTGCAGTGAGGGCTGATACATTCGCCACATACAACGATTGTACGAGTCTATCTTGCGCAGGAACCATACACGGTCTCGTGACTATTAGCGGTGGTACTTCTATGCAAGCTACTTCTAATAGTTATCAAGCGGCGATTACTACAGACAGCGGCTCTTCTTTTTATGTGAAGTTGGGAGGTACTACAGAGCTAACCGTTGATCCGACTAACATTACTGCAGGCACAAATAATCTAATTTTAACTACAGGCAACCTCGGCATCGGCACCACCTCTCCCTACGCCAAACTCTCTGTTGTTGGACCAGTAGTCGCCGAATATTTCCACGCCACGAGTACCACGGCGACGACGACATTACAAGGAACAATTTTGGCTGGGAGTGGAGGAAATGTCGGAATTGGGACGACAAGTCCGAAAGAGAAATTAGAAATAAATGGAAATTTATTGTTCACGGGCGGAACGAACAGAACAATTTCTATTGATACCACGAGTCAAGGAGCCACATTGTCTTTAGTTGCCGGGGCATCTACAGGTAATAACCACGGTGGGCAACTTTCTATTACGGGTGGTACTGGTGGAGCTAATGGAGCAAACAATGGCGGCCCTGTAGTTATTACAGGAGGTGCACCTAATGGTTGTTGTAATGCTGGTGGTGGTGCAATTACTATAGCGGGTGGCGACGGTCTTGGGAGTCATGCAACACAGACCTTTGGTGGTTCAGTTTACATAATTGGGGGTTCATATGCTTCAGGTCTTGCTACCAATGTTGGTAATGTTCTTTTGGGAATTAATTCAAGTGGCACAGTACGAGGCTCCGTCGGCATCGGCACCACCTCTCCCTACGCCAAACTTTCCGTTGTCGGACCAGTGGTAGCAGAATATTTCCATGCCACGAGTACCACAGCGACATCCACTTTTAGTGGCTACCTTTCCACCACCGCATTTGCGAACACAGCCATGACCGCGGGTTCCATCCCCTTCTTCGGAGCAGGAGGATTCATGCAACAATCAAACGCCAACCTATACTATGACGCTACAAACAATCGACTGGGGCTTGGAACAACATCACCATATGCAAAATTAAGCGTTGTCGGCGAAGTGGTGGCCGCAAACTTTTCCGCAACTTCAACAACTGCCACCTCAACATTCAGCGGAGGCCTCTACGCCAGCGGTCTTTCCATTTTCGACAACATCCAGACAGGGACACTCAACTTCGAAGACAATGCCGGCTGGGTGACATGGACAGATATGGCGGTGACCTCATCTGCCCTAGCAGGCACGCCTGAAGCATACTCGGCTTCCATAAATGGCAATCAACTACTGACAGTCTATGGCGAATCAGACGGCGCAGGCTCGGTGAGCAAGACTCGGGTGGTTGTCGGCACCACGACATCGGCTATTTTGACTTCCGCCAATATTCCCTACGGCTCACTCATCATTTCAGATGGCGCTTTGTGTGTAGATGATAGCGGTGGTTCAAACTGCGATGATGCCGCGATATCTCGTGGAGAAATTGCCGCCGAGACCACTACCATTCAAGAAGTAGACTTGGCGGAAAATTATCCCACCAAAGATAAGACGCTCTCTGCGGGCGAGATCGTGATGCTCGACCCGAAGAATCCCGTGTTTGTGTCAAGGTATGAGAGCGCCGAGCAAAGCGGTGGCTCTGCGCCGACTTTGCTCGGCGTCATCTCCACCGCTCCCGGTGTGCTTCTCGGAGGATTTGGTGACGCGTATTTCAAGGGAGAGCACAAAGTGCCGGTCACCCTCTCCGGTCGTGTGCCGGTGAAGGTCAATCTCGATGGCGGACCCATTTCTGCGGGAGACCACATCGTTCCTTCTGCCACCGCGGGTGAGGGACAAAGGGCAACTTCCACCAGTCTCTCTATCGGTATCGCGCTTGAGCCCTTTACCGTAGCTTCCAGCACTGAAGGGAGCATCATGGTCTTTGTGGACAGAGGGTGGTACTTTGGAGAAGATTTTACTCTCCAACCCTCAACTCTCACTGCAGAGACAAGCACCTCTTCGCCCGAGACGGAATCTCTTTCGCTCTCGGAAACCATCCTCTCTGGCATTTGGGACTTTATTTCACGCAAGCTCTCGTCGCTTGGGGTTATGATCACCGACGGCCTCACGACCATGAAGAACCTCGCCGCTTCCGCCCTCTCGGTCGGCTCCCCTGAGAAACCGTCGGGGATTACTTTGTATGATAAAGCAACGGGCGAGCCTTATTGTTTGGAAATTGAGAATGGAACGACAACAAGTACTGCTGGAGCTTGCGGTTCTTCCCAAGGTTCGACCTTAGATCCGGAGAAAGGTCGAACCTTGCCTGATACTAGCAGTCCTCCCGTCATTACAATCCAAGGCAACAACCCAGCGGAAATCGTGAAAGGCACTCCCTACGCTGACCTCGGAGCCATTGTGACGGATGACGAGGATGACAATTTGGGAATCAAGTATTATGTAGATGGAATAAAGGTAGAACAAATTTCATTAGACACCTCCACCACAACCACCTATACCATAGACTATGTGGCGACCGATAATGACGGGAATACGGCGACATCCACAAGACAGGTAATAGTAAGGGAGGATAATTCTCAATTTCCAATTTTCAATTTTCAATCAAATTCCAATGATTCAAGTTCCAATGAAGAAGAAACCCCAGTAGTAGAGAGCGAAGACGCCCTCACTACGGGGCAGGCAAGTGGAAATATAGAAACTGAAGAAACATCCACGACTCCAGAACCAGCATCGATTCCTGAAGAAACACTGACTCAAGAACCTGCACCAGAATCAGAGCCAGAAGTATCTGAATCTGAAACAGTTCCAGCAGTAGAAGATCCATCTGAATCTACTGGAGAAACGCCTTAAATTATGATATAATCAAGCCATGGAGTTCAGGCAAGAACTTTTTTGGGATGTGAATCCCGAGAACATAGATGTGGAGAAAAACGCTCTTTATGTCATAGAGCGCGTTTTGGATTTTGGTAGAGACAAAGAAGTGAGGTGGGTCTGGGATTTTTATGATAAATCGCTCATACAAGAAGTTGTAGATAATCCAAGACGCTTGAGGTCAAGAACAAAAAATTTATGGAGATTGATGCTTCAAAACAATTAAACTTGCATTGGAAGACACTTCCAGAGACAACGAAGAAAGCCTTTGAGTTTTTATCTACCCAAAAATGGATTGGTAAATCCGGCTGGTATCTAGCGGGGGGAACGGCGTTGGCTTTGCAGACAGGAGTCAGAAAATCCGTAGATTTGGATTTTTTCACCACAGAAAGAAAATTCGATGTTAAGGTTTTGCTAGAGAATTTTGTAGGCTATGAAGACTGGAAGGCTACTGTGGAAGAAAATAATACGCTTTACGGCGAACTATTTAAGGCTAAAGTCAGCTTCATCGCCTACCCCTTCTTCATTCCCAAACAAAAATATCTCCAGTATGGCTCTATAAACATACTTCAGCCAATCGATATTGCTGTCATGAAAATTGTGGCCATTTCCCAGAGAGGCAAGAAGCGAGACTTTTTTGACCTATATTGGTGCGCTCACAACCTTGAGCCGCTTCTTGAAATAATAAAGCGCCTGCCGGAGCAATATCCTTCGGTGGCACACAACTACAATCATATTTTAAAGGCCATAGTCTACTTTGATGATGCCGAAAGCGACCCGGATCCAGAAGTGAACCCTGATGTTAATTGGAAAAAGGTTAAGGAGTTTTTTAACAAGGAGATTCCGAGAATTCTGAATATACTTATATAGATGAAGGAGATGTGCCAACCTAAGTTAGAATATAGAATTTAGAATTTGGAATATAGAATGTAGAAGGGAGAAAATAATTTTCAATTTACAATTTTGCAATTTTCAATCAATTCTCAATGAAGCAATGACCCAAATAAATAACACAGAGTAGTCTGGAGTTTGAAAATTGAAACATTGTAAATTCAATGAAAATTGGAAATTATAAATTGAAAATTGTCCTCGTTACTCTCCTTCTTTTCCTCTGGAGTAACGAGGCCTCTGCCGCCTTCCGCATCTCCCGCCCACCCTATCTCCTCGGTCTCACTTCAGGCCTCGTCGGCCACTGGACGTTTGATGGTAACAAAATGCTTACAAACGTGGGTGACTCCAGCGGTCAAGGCAACAACGGTTCCCTCATCGGCCAAGCGGCGACTACTACGGTGCCGGGAAAAGTAGGTCAGGCGCTCTCGTTTGATGGGGTGGATGATAGTGTGAGAATTGGTATAGATGAAATCGGTTCGGCAATTAACGGTTCCGCAGCTGTTACATTTAGTTCCTGGATAAATTACGGCACTCTTACAGGTGGTCAATATGATAACGATATCTTTGTTGCATGGGCAAATGATCCAGGTTCCTTTGTTTGGATTAATGTTCGTAATGATGTCGGGAATATAGGGAAATTATTAATTGGTGGCAGAAGTCAGACTGGAGATAGTTTCCAAGAGACCACAAGTGCAAGCGCTCTCACTTCAGGAAAATGGCACCATGTCATAGGCGTGCTGAATTTTACTAATGATACAATTACAATTTATGTTGATAGTATTGAATCTATAAACACTAGTGTAAGTTTTGGTTCAAACACATATGTTAATGGTAGCAAAACTACAGAATCAGATACTATAGGAGTTAATGGAACGACTGGAAACCGTTATTTCCCAGGAAAAATCGACGACGTGCGCATCTACAACAGAGCATTATCTCAAGCCGAAATCACTGCACTCTACACCGCCACAAAAGGAGAAAAAATCAGCACCACAAACACCTCATCAACAGCCAACGGCAATGCACTGGCAAGCGGGCTTGTAGGACATTGGACTTTTGATGGCAAAGACACTCCGTGGACATCATCTTCTGCCGCCACAACCTTAGACAAAAGTGGCAGTGGAAATACCGGTACGCTCACCAACATGAGCCAGTCTCTGGCTCCTGTGGCGGGCAAAGTGGGGCAAGCGCTTAATTTTGATGGAAGTGATGATTATGTGAGTGTCCCTTATACAGCAAGTCTTGCCCCCTCAACGGCAGTTTCTGGAGGGGGTTGGTTTAAAGCAATGAGTAAGACGGCAAACAATCAAAGCATTTTTTCCAAAACAGAGGCTGGTGGCTACAACATATACCTAAATAACACGGGTGGAGCTTGCGGATCTACCACAAGTATATGCGGTCTCGTTAATGTGGGGGGTTCTTATTATAATGTGGACTACGCTGTTTCTAATATATCTAATAATGTTTGGTATCATGTTTTCATCACTTATGATAATGAAACCCTTAGATTATATTTAGATGGTGTACTAATAGATTCGGATACAAGTCCGAGCGGGAATATAAGTTATACATCCACAAACAACCTATGCATTGGTTCAGAACCAAGTGATGTTACCTGTAGTACCAATTCTCCAGCTTCTAATTTCTTCAACGGCTCCCTCGACGATGTCCGCATCTACAACCGTGCGCTATCACAAGCCGAAATCACCGCGCTCTACACCGCCACCAAAGGCCAAAAGGTCAGCACCACAAACACCAACTCTGTCGCCAACGGCAACCCTCTTGCCCAAGGCCTCGTCGGCCACTGGACATTTGATGGCCCCAACATGCTCACCAATGTCAAAGACTCCAGCGGTCAAGGCAACAACGGTTCCCTCGTCGGCCAAGCGGCTACGACTACGGTGCCGGGAAAGGTAGGTCAGGCGCTCTCGTTTGATGGGGTGGATGATTATGTGGATCTCGGTTCATCCGCGCCGTTATCTGCGACTAGTCCTTTTACTATTTTGTGGTGGGAAAAAGTCACATCTATTGCGGGAACATATCCTGACAGGTTTCGTTTTAATGTTACTGGCGGTGGTTCCAATGATTTTCTCGTTGAGCGTGGTGATGCGGCAGGCTTTAAGGCAATTAACTTTGCTTCTTTAAATGGCAATTATATCGTTGCTGCTAATGCACCAACAATTGCAAATAGTGTTGGTATTTGGCGTCATTGGGTTATTGTTGGTCTAACGAATGCTGCGAGTCACACAGCCTCCGACTATCAAGTATACGTAGATGGGATTTCTTATACGACATCTTCACCTGGGTCATACGGAGGCCTTTCTGATTTAGGCAGTAGAATTGGATATTTTGGTGCTGATGACCCAACAAATGCGAGTCTCGACGACGTGCGCATCTACAACAGAGCATTAAGTTCGTCTGAGGTTCTTCAGCTTTACAACCTCGGCCGCTGAAGTACTGTAGCATGTCCTGCCAACACTCATTTAGCAAAGTAACCACGGCCGTGGTTACTTTGCTAAACATAGTCACTTATTTATTTTCTTATTTATCTTATTGATATTGATTGATATTGATATTGAGGTTGTCACTTTTTCTTTGGGCGGACAAAGGCGGCCTCAAACGCCCATCTCATGCACCGTGCGAGCTCTTTCTCACTCATGATTCCCTGGGAGAGCAGGAACTCCTCCTCTTTGAGCACACTTGTGCGATACATTTCAGGCCCATCGGTATTTACCGTAAATCGCACGCCATGATCGACGAATGTGCGTATCACCCTGTGGAGCTCGCGGACATCCTTTACCACGCTGTTGAGCAGGTTCGACGTGGGGCAAAGTTCCAGCACAATGCCCTGCTTTGCGATTTCTTTAAGGAGCTTCGGGTCTTTGGCCGCGCAAAGGCCGTGCCCGATCCGCTCGGGTCGTATGGTACGCACGACATATCGGAGCTCTTCGAGATTGCCCGTCTCGCCGGCATGCACGGTGATACCGAGCCCCGCTTTTCGGGCGCGAAGAAGGAGCGGGGCGTGCGCGCGCATGGAAAAGCTCTTTTTGTCAGGGCCGCAGATGTCGATACCCACGATACCGTCGGGAGCGTACCGAATCGCCTTCTCGAGGGTAATCGCGTTTTGCGCCGGGCTGAAGCTTCGATCGAGTGCGACGATAAGGCCCGCGCTCACCTGCGGATATTCCACCATCGCGCGCCGCATCCCCCAAAGCGCCGCGAGGATGATGAAGTCAAGATCCCTCTCACCGGTGCGGTTCCGCTTCATCGGACTGAAACGCAATTCCTGCAACACAAGATTGCACTTGCGATACCCGCCCCCGATGACCGAATGGACCGCCTCTTCGATCGCTTCGGGAGAAGACTGGATGAGTTCAGTGAGATGGTAGTAATCCCTGTCCATTTCAAACACGCCGCGATTCTTCTTCCCCGGACCCATGGTAATAAGGTCCTCGAAATCCCAATAATCCTTGACGGGAAGCCGGATGCCCTGCCTATGCGCGATCGTCCACATGATCACCGGATCCACGGCGGCCCCAAGATGCGTATGCAGTTCCGCTCGCGGTGTGGTGGTTCGTTGGGACATAATCTTAAACACCAATAATCAAGATACAATAACCGAAGGAGAAGATGGAATTGATGATTGGTGTTTGGTTATTGGTTATTCTCTAAAGAGGCTATTCCCACTCAACGGTTGCCGGAGGTTTAGAGGTAATATCATACGCTACGCGATTTACGCCTACAACTTCATTCGTAATGCGGGTGGATACGCGTGCGAGCGTCTCTATCGGAAGGCGTGCGAAATCCGCGGTCATAAAATCGGCGGTAGTAATGGCTCGAAGCACAATGAGGTGTCCATATGTTCGCGCATCCCCCTGCACCCCGACAGAGCGGATGTTTGGAAGCACCGCGAAGTATTGTTGTATGTGTTTCGCCTCCCCTGTCCTTACAAGCGCTTCGCAGAAAATAGCATCCGCCGTGCGCAGTATCAGAAGTTTCTCCCTGGTCACCTCGCCGAGGATTCGCACTGCGAGCCCAGGACCGGGAAATGGCTGGCGTGAGGTTATTTCCTCGGGCACACCGAGCCGCTTTCCCAAAACGCGCACTTCATCTTTATAGAGGTCTCGAAGCGGCTCTATGAGTGTAAACTTCACATGCTTCGGGAGACCACCGACATTATGATGCGATTTGATAACGGCTGCCTTACCTCCGACTGATACTCCGGAAGTGATGACATCGGTGTAGAGTGTGCCTTGCACGAGAAAATTAAAACCCGAGGTCTGGCCTCCTCCCCCTCTGCCCCTCTTTAGAGGGGAAGTGCCGAGTCTGCGAGGCGAAGGGGTGTTTGTTATCTTTGCTGCCTCCTTCTCAAACAACCGAATGAATAGCTCGCCGCAGATTTTTCTTTTCCGTTCCGGATCGGTCACGCCTTTAAGTGCTTTCAAAAACTCCTTTTCCGCGTGCACCACCCGAAAATCAATATGCGGTAATGTCGAAAAGGTCTTTCGTATCTCCTCCGTCTCACCCTGCCGCATAAGACCGGTATCTACGTAGATGCAGGTAAGTTTCCGTCCAATGGCTCGATGCGTAAGGTACGCCGCCACAGTCGAATCCACACCTCCCGAAAGAGCACAGAGCGCGCGACCATCCCCTACTTTGGCTTTGATGTGCGCAATTTCGGCCTCTATCCAATGCTTGTCGAATTTCCAGGCGCGTTTCGCGCCTACAATCTTAAGAAAATTCTCAATAATCTTCATGCCATGTTCTGTGTGCCTGACTTCAGGATGGAACTGAATGCCGTAGATCCTACGCTTCGCATCTTCGATGGCGACAATCGGACACGCTTCTGATGTTCCCGTCACCCGGAACCCCTTGGGAGCCTTGGTCACCTGGTCGCCGTGCGACATCCAGGTGAGCTCGCCTGTTCTCCTCTTCCCCCCACCCCCTCCTGCCCGAGGAGGGGTGTCCCCCACTTTTTCGGAAAAGTGTGGGACGGAGTGGTGGGAGCTAGAGGTAAAGATCAAAGATGGAGTGGTACGCACTCCCTTGAACAACAGGGATGACGAGGAGAGCTGCACTTCTGCTCGTCCATATTCGCGTCTTTTCCCCGCCCTCACTTCCCCACCGAGCTGGTGCGCGATAAGTTGCAGTCCGTAGCAAACGCCGAGAATGGGGAGACGAAGCGAGTAGAGGCGCGCATCAGCCTTGAGCGCGGAAGACTTTGAAAGATTCTGTGGGCCGCCCGAAAGTATGATCGCCGCGTACGCTCTGAGTTCTTCCGCGGGTGTATCCGGACGCAAGAGCTCGGCATAGACGCCAAGCTCGCGAATACGCCGCACAATGAGATGGCTATACTGCGAGCCGAAATCCAAAACCGCAATGGTGTTCTTTTTTTGTTCGTCTTTCTTCATTCAATCCGGTTTTGTCTACTTACTACTAGCTACTTTCTACTTACTGGATCGAATGAGGGTGTGACTCCTTAAGTCCCGCGTTCGTGATCTGTATAAACCGGGCCTGCGCAGGTATCTCCTCTATAGTCCCCGCGCCAATGTACCCCATGCCCGACCTAATGCCTCCGAGAAGTTCATCAACAATTTGAGAAAGCGGGCCTCTAAACGGCACCTTTCCTGCTACCCCTTCGACGACATGTCCCTTTTTTCCCTCATGAGCTCCGGAGGGGTGGCCGGAAGCCGAGACGGTAGTGTTTGCTGCATATCTATCAACCGCATGTCTCTTCTCCAGCGCCTCTTTACTCCCCATCCCTCGATACGTTTTGTATTTCACCCCGTTAACGGTGAGTATTTTCCCGGGTGCTTCTTCCGCGCCCGCGAAGAGCGAGCCGAGCATAACAGAGGAGGCTCCGGCGGCGAGTGCTTTTACAATATCGCCCGAATATCGAATCCCTCCATCGGCGATCACGGGAATTCCCCGCTTTTTTGCGACCGAGACAACGTCCATAATCGCGGTAAGCTGTGGAACACCCACACCACTCACGATGCGAGTGGTGCAGATAGAACCGGGACCGATGCCAACTTTGAGACCATCGGCGATGCCTAGAAAATCCCGCGCGGCCTCCTTCGTCGCGATGTTCCCGACGATGAGCTGTGCCTTCATGCTGCGTTTCATTTCCTTCGTGGTCGCGATGATGCCGGGCGCGTGCGCGTGCGCGCAATCTATGAAAATGAAGGACGTTCCCGCTTTTGAGAGCGCGACGGCTCGCGCGATGTCCTTGGGACCCACCGCAGCACCAACCGTAAGGCCAGCCCCTTTCACTTCTTTCACCATCTGTAATTGTTCCTCAAGCGAGCAATTTCGGTGGAGCACGCCTAGACCGCCGAGCCTCCCTAGCGCTATCGCGAATCGCGCGTTTGAAACCGTATCTGACGCCGCCGAGAGAAGCGGGATAGCAAGACGCGCCTTTTGAGAGAGGCGCGTCAAGAGAGTGGCATCGCGTCTATTCACCCTCGTTTTTCGAGGTTCGAGAAGGACATCGTCGAAGGTGAGCCCGAGCCGTAGCATAGATGCGCGAAAGTATACCTTCCTCTTGTCACTTGGGCAAGCGAACTCCGCGCCTCTTTCCACACGCGCCAATTGACAGACAGACCTTCCTACTTTAGGATAACGGTATGAATAGATTCGCTCACGTATGGTTTGCCATTGCGTTCGTGCTGACCGGTGTATTTGTTGTTTCTCTCTTGTTAGCCACAAGGGAGCCCACGCCAGAAGCTCCGATAGCTCCCCTCCCCACAGAGGAAGGAGAGGCTTCGCTGACGCTTCTTAGTCCTACAAGCGGGACTCTCGAGGCGGGGCAGACGCAGACCGTTCTATGGGAATCAAAGAGCTACACATCTCCCTTTATCGGCATTAATCTCATTCGAAAAGTTGGAGATACTCCCGCTCGTTACGAGTTAGTCCGTGTGATTGCCGAGAAAACAAAAAATGATGGGAGCGCGGTCTGGGTGCCCGCTCCTACGACCGATCTTGGCGAAGGTCTCTCCATTGAACTTGTGTGTGTCGGCGTCCGCAAGGAAGCATGCAGAGCGGGAAATGACGGCGCTCCTACGAGCAAGATCGCGGTCATCAATACCGGCCGCTTCGCGAACACGGCGAGCGCGTACCAAGCGATCGAGCGATTGAACAACAAGTAAGTCGAGAGCAAGCCGCACCGTTAGGCGGAAGGAAGCTCGATAAAGAACGTGCTTCCCTTCCCCAGGCCTTCAGAGTCTGCCCACATTCTCCCGCCCTGTTTTTCTATAATATTTTTTGCGACGAAGAGTCCAATGCCGAGTCCTTCGGTATCCGTTTTGCGCGCCTCCTGCGTGCGATAGAATTTCTTGAAAATGTGGCGAAGATGTTCTTTCCTAATGCCAATGCCTGTATCTTGTATGGAAATTCTGATTTTCTTGGGGAGCGCCTGCGCGTGAATCGCTATCGTGCCGCGATCTTTTGTGTAGGTGATCGCGTTTTGGAGCACTGCCTGAATGGCGTACACCGTTTTGTGCTTATCAACGAGTCCGAGGAGACCGTCCTCAGAGGAGAGCGGGAGCGAAAGATGCTTAAGACGGGCCTCCGCCGTGTTCATGTCCTTTAGCTCCTCTAACATCTTTTTGATATCAACAGGAACTCGGTGATACTCATAATTCCATCCTTCGGATTTGGAAGCGCTTATGAGGACTTCGGTGAGTTCAGAGAGTCGCCGCGTGGCAGCTTCGATGCCGGTAAGAAATTGTCGGAACTTTAGCGGGTTCGTTTCGGCGCGCATGTTGTCCAGCGCCCACTTAAGCTCCGTAAGCGGCGTGCGAAAGGTGTGGGTAACCACCGTGATGAACTCGTATTTTATTTCATCCGACTGCTTGAGCTTCCCCCACACAAGACGAGCGATAAAGATCGTAAGCGCGGCTGATACAAGCGGGAAGAGCCAGAGAGGAAACGTCGGGATTTGTCCCGCGATGTAGGCGTTGAGGAAGTTAAGCGCCGCGAGGAAGAGACCTACGCCCGTGATCGCGAGTCCGTAGCCAAGCGCTTGTTTCGCAATGACGTGGATGTCCCAAAGCTCTTCTTTGATAAGACCGTACGCGATAAGGATGAGAAAAAGCCCGCCCGTTGAAGCGATAAATGGATCAACTTCGTACCCGTAGAGAGGGAGCGCCAAGGTAATGCTGACAAGGTATGTTCCGATGATGCCGGTAAGGACGTAACGGATTCTCTTTTTCAAAATAGCGTCGGCTTTGAAGTACCCGGCGATTGCGTGATACATAAAATACAAGAAAACGGAGTAGAAGAATATGTCGCCAAGGTAGTAGTACTCTCCCTGCACGTAATAGTTCGGGAAGTAGAGCACGGGCTTTGACGGCAGAAGGAACGTCTGCGGAGCCACGAGATAAAAGCCAATGAGGGCAAAGGCGATCGCGTAGAAAACGGCGAGCACTTTCCTCTGCGCCTGGTCACGACCGACAAGCGCCACGATCCAATGAGCCGTAAGAATGGCATTCAGAATAGTCGACATATTGAGCATCAGCACGTTTCGCGAGAGTTCAGGATCGGAGATATTGATACCGACAATATGAGAAATAAAAAAGAGAGCGGTGGTAATAGAAAACAGCGCGAAAATTCTATTGACAGTTTTCTTGGGCGATTGATAGAACACAAGCACTCCTAAAAAGAGCGTCACGAGTATGGAGAGCGCGAACCCTATGTCGGTTATGACAAGTTTAGGATCGAGGGTGAGCATTGTTGGATTGTATTCTATCATGATTCTAAGGGTGGGCACCCGTAGGTTCTCCCCTGCCCTCGGTAAGTAATGCGCTCTTGAAACGTCATGATTTCTGTAAGGCCTAGGGCAGTCCGGAAAACACCCCGAGCCTAAACTCGGGGTGTTTTCGCGCACTCTCGCGGAGGAGGTCAGAGTCCCAGGTCAACCCGCACCGCTCCATTTGTTTTCAGATTTACGTTTGAAGCCGGTGTTTCAGTGCGCGTTTCATTCTTTGAACTCACCTCCGCTTCTCCCTTAACGCGAGATTCCGAAGATGAAGTGCCGCTCCTGCGTTCCGCCCGCTGTTCTGCTTGTACGATGAGTTTGGCCTCTTGAGCGAGTCGAATGACCTCCGAGAAGTCCGCGAACGCTCCTCCATACGCGCCTTTCTCCATCGCGGCTTCTCCCCGTGCGAGAGCCGCCTCTGCCACGCTAAGATCGCCTTCCTCCGAAGTTTTAAAGTCGACTGATGCCAGACTGCTTATCTCCATATTCGCGGATACGCCAGTGCGGCTCGCGATAAACGCGCGCACTTCCGAGAGCTTATTTCGCGCGGCGTTTAGCTTTCCTTCGGCAGCCTCTTTAAAGTCGCCGCTCGCGTCCGCCGATATTTTCACTTCGTCAGCCGCTCGGGCCTCCGCGACAATTGCTCGCTTCGCGCGCACCTCCCCTAGAAATGAGCTCAGCTCCTTCGTGTCGCCTTTTTCGGCAAGATTCGCGAGGATACGCTCATGGGCCTTCAGTGAAGCCTCGAAGTTTGAATGCGCCTCAAGCGAGGAGACGGTATTTCCTTCCGCTTGGAGTTTTTTAGTTTCCGCGTTAAACGCGCTGGCGTGGCTAGAAAGGCGAAGCGCGATATCGGCGCGCGCCTCTGCGCTAAGGTTTCCTTCCCGCGCGAGCGCTTCGGCTTCCTCCAAGCGACGCTCGGCCTTGCGCGCCTCCCACGCGGCGTCTCCTTCGCTTCCGCCTGAAAACCAACCTCGTACTTCTTCGTTTACCGCCACTTTTATTGGGTAGAGCGTTTCCCCCGGAAGAGAGCGCTCAGCGGCAAACGAGGTCCCTCCTCCGACGAGAAGCGCGATAAGTAATGCGATAGCCATAGATGTATTGTTACGTGTAAACACAGTCCACCACCTCATGAAGAACGACCCTTCCGACCCTTCTTTTGATAGAAGACGAAGGCTCGCCTCGTTTCTTACGGTATACTGCTTCACAAACAGCTCCACATTCCTCCGCATCTCCCTTCTATCGTCGGGAGACGGAACGATTCTTTTTGCTTTCGCGATAATTTTTTCTACGTCGTTGTCCATAGGCTCTGATAAGATTATTTGAAACCTGGTCCCGCTATTTCCTCTAGTTTCTTCAAGCCCCGATGGATGCGCACTGAAACCGTATTTTGGGATAGGTTAAGCGCCAGCGCGATTTCCTTAGGAGAAAGCTCATCGAAGAAGCGCATGATGATAGCTGTTCGGTACGGTTCTTCGAGAAGTAGCAATTTCTTGTTAATTTCTTCCCCGATAAGGCGCTGCTCCGCGTCCGGTAATGACTCATCCTTGGGGGAGAATCCCTCTTCCGTGAGCGTTTCAAGTGAGAGCGGCTGTTTTCTCCTCGCTTCATCAATAATGAGATTATTCGAAACCTTATACAAAAACGCACGGAGGTTTCGAATCTCCTTGCCTTCGGCGAGGTATACCCACGTTCGATAAAAGGCCTCTTGCACGAGATCCTTCGCGCGTTCGCGATCATGCACTCGAAAGTAGCAATGCCGAAAGAGAGCCTCCGCGAAAGCATCATGCGCCGCCAGAAACTCTTGTTCGAGTTTTGTATCCATAGTTAAGACGGAAACAGCATATCAATCTTACGTAACCTCATATTCGTCTTCTCCCGTGCAAGGCGGAGGGAGCGAGATTCGAACTCGCGATACCGTTTCCGATATACCACCTTTCCAGGGTGGCCCATTCGACCGCTCTGGCATCCCTCCGCCTTTAGCGGGATTGTGCCTTACTGTAAACTGTTAGCTCCAAATTTTCAATCCAGATATAGGAAGACCAAGATTCCAGTCGTGTGTTCGAGCTAAATTGAGCGATAGAGTAGCAGTGAAGCAAGGCCGAACACAATCGCGACATACAGTACGTACTCACCAAAAATCAGAATGAAGGGATGCGGGATGATGCCGTAGAGGAGAACGAGACCGATGCCGACGCACTGCAAGATCATCTTCATCTTCCCCACCGTCTTAGCCGGCATGAGTCTCCCTCGATAGCGGAAGTACGCCGAACCGGCAAGGACAAGTTCGATCGACACAATCGCGAGTGCGAGCGGCCAGCTAAGATTCTTCCATACGACAAGGAGCGCGACGGAGCCGATGAGCAGTTTGTCGGCAATCGGGTCGGCGACGATACCCCACTTGGTGATGCGGTGCGCCGTGCGCGCGAGGGCTCCGTCGAGCGCGTCCGAGAGCGCGGAAATGGCAAAGAGGATTGTCCCCGCGAGGTTGTAACCCATAAATAACAGAAAAAGAACAACCGGAATTGAGATGAAGCGGAATATCGTAATGCGGTTCGGAGAGACGTATCGCGGAAAGAGAGGAATAATTGTTGCCGCAAAAAAGCGATCAAACACGGTAACGCGCGTCAGGTACTCCAAACGAGCTCCCACTAAGTTCAATCGCTTCAGGCGTTTCCACTGAAGCGCTTCGGGACCAGAGGCAAAGTCGGGGGTTTTTTCGGGAGGCATTGTAGAAAATTTCTAATTTCTAATTCACCTAATTTCTAACATGGACGTGTAACGAATTACTGTTTCTCTCCAAGAAGGGCTTTGACACGTTCAGCGACAGGAGGATGCGTACTGAAAATCTTGGTGAAAAAGCTAACTCCGCCATTAGCTTTGTGACCGAAAGGATTGGCGATAAAGAGATGCGCGGTGGCGTGATTGGCTTTCATCATGGGGCGCGAGTACTGCGCTATCTTTTGAAGCGCGGAAGCGAGACCTTCGGGGTATCTCGTAAGCAGCGCGCCCGAAGCATCCGCGAGAAATTCGCGCTTGCGAGAGATAGCGAGTTGCATGAGTGTGGCGATGATGGGTGAGAGTATGGTGAGCACGATGCCGACGATCATGAGAATGGCGCCAAGTTGTCCCCCGCCCCGCTCGCGCCGGCCGCCACCTCCGAACCATAGTGAGCGTGTAAAGAAATCGGCAAGGAGTGTGATGAAACCGACGAGCACCACGACGACGGTGGAGATGAGGATGTCGCGGTTTCCGATATGCGAGAGTTCATGCGCGATCACGCCCTCAAGCTCGCTTCGATCGAGTATCTGCAAAAGTCCCGTGGTTGCCGCGACGACTGCGTGTTCTTTATTGCGTCCTGTCGCGAAGGCATTGGGGGCGGGATCCTGTATGACATAGAGTTTGGGCATGGGAAGTCCGGCGGCAATCGAAAGATTTTCAGTCACCGTATAGAGATCGAAAAATTCCTCTCGGCGGGCCGGTTTCGCCCCGCTCATCTTCAGTACTATCTTGTCCGACCACCAGTAGCTCGCGATATTCATGAGCACGCTAAAGATAAAGAATCCGTAGAGAATTGCGGGGTTCCCGTAGTACTGGCTTAAGAACCATCCGAGAAAAATGATAATCGCAAAAAACACGGCCATGAGAATCCATGTTTTCGCGACATTTTGACTTTGGTGAGTATAAAGCGAGGGCATACTCTCTAATAAGACTCGAATTTAAGAACGCGAATTACCTCGAAGAATGCGCTTGATCTGTAATTCCTGTCGGTGAAAGTTTGCCAATATACCAATTTGAATGTGATGACGTTGGAGATACGACAATATTTGCTTTTGGTCGCGAGGGTAGAGCTTAGGTGCTGACTTTATTTCAAGAATCAGCCTACCATCGATGAGAAAATCGAGAAAAAATCTCCCAATCGAGGCGCCTTCATAGGCGAGTGGTATCATGAGCTGTTCCTGAAATGTAATCTTCTTTTTCGCAAGAGCGAGAGCAATGGCGCGTTGATAATATTTTTCCGGATACCCTCCCCCCAACTCGTTATACACATCAAACAAGACGCCGTTCACCTGATAACTTAGTTCTTTCTCCACCAAGTCGGCCATTCTATTTCCGCATTAGCGTTATTAGAGTTCTTAGATTCGCGTTTGATTAGCGATTCAGTTCTAGAACTTTACCTCCACTGGCTTTTTCGCGGCTTCTTCGCCCGCTTCAAGCTCAAAGAACTCAAGCTTCTCAATTTTGAAGAATGATGCGACGAGGTTGTTCGGGAACTGCGCCACACCGGTGTTGAGATCCATCACCGTCGAGTTGTAGAAACGGCGGGCGGCTTGAATTTTGTTCTCGGTATCCGAAAGTTCGCGTTGGAGCTCGACAAAGTTCGTGTTGGCTTTTAAGTCCGGATACGCTTCGGCAATGGCAAAAAGCGATTTCAGCGCACCCGTGAGTCCGAGTTCCGCCTCTGACTTCTCAGCCAGATTCCCCGCTCCCATCGCCCGGGCCCGAGCCTCCGTTACTTTTTCAAATGCCCCACTCTCGTGCGCGGCATAGCCTTTGACGGTATTCACGAGGTTGGGAATAAGATCGTAACGGCGCTTTAGCTGGACATCGATATCCGACCATGCTTCCTTGGCGCGGTTCACAAGCGCGATAAAGCGGTTGTAGGCGAGGATAATCCACAGCGCGAGAAGAACCGCGACGCCTATAATGATGAAAAGTGGACTCATAAAAAGGAGCTTTTAGCTTCTAGCTGTTAGCTTTTAGCTTTTAGCTTTTAGCTTTTAGAAAAATCGACTCTGGAAGTATAGCACAGATAGGGTTATAGGTGAGCACATCCTTCTCTTCCCTAAAGAAACCTAAAATCATCGACAATTTTCTCGAACACCGCAGACACCTCTTCTTTAACTCCTATGTTCGCGGTCTCGATGGCAGAGGTATCTTCTCCGGCCACAGGACTGGCGCTCAAAATGAGGAGCGAGAGCTTGAAGCAAAGGCCGTCTTTATATGTCTGGTACGTGACGACTTCATACCTCTGTCCCGTAGTCCGACCCGAGTGGGTAGTACGCGTGAAGGTAATCCCATTTTTCTCTACCGCTTCGGGTGTATTGGACGAGTCATAGAGCGCTTCGTCGCTCTTGCACTTCCCGAGCGTCACCTCCTCGCTAAGGGTCGCTTCATGGACGCTTCCTCCCCCCTCGCGTAAATTCTCCTCTGAAAACATGAGTTTCGCACTATTCTTTGGATCGCGTGTAAGCGAAGCCGGATATCGAAACGCGTAGCCGTAAGCCGTGTTCGTCTCCTTTACCCAACCGTCATAGGGGTCAGCGGCACTTTCGCGGAAAGAGCGCTCGAGGACGCTCTTGCCATCTGTGGAGCTTTCCGTGTCAGAAGGTTCAATTTCTCCCGACACATCGCGAGTGGAGGTAGGAGTATTTGGTATGAAGGTCTCCGGCTCTGCTCCCTTTTGACCGAAGAAATACGCGACCAAAGCCACCGCGACAAACGCGAATATGAGTCCAAATATCTTCATATACTTCAGCGACAATCCACTTTCCATATGCACACTATAAATCACCGGGAGGAAAAATAGAAGTCCTCTGTAGTATCCCGCGCAAAAAGAAAGGCTAAACCTTTCCTTTGAGGAAAAGTTTAGCCTTTCTCTTTAAATCTACTCTGTAGGCGTAGTACTCGCCGTTTCTCCCGCCACTTCCTCCGTTTCTTCTATATTTCCACCCGTTTCTATTGTTTCTTCAGTTTCTATTATTTCTTCTGTCTCTGTGCTTAATTCATTATTCATTATTCCTTCTTCCATTCCTGTTCCTGTATTCTCCTCGCTTAATTCATTATTCGTTATTCCTACTTCTTCTTTAATAATGACTTTTCTCGTCGAAGTGGCGGTATTTCCATCACTATCTGTCGCCACATAGTCTATGGTGTAGGTGGTCGTGGTGGAGGTGTCTAATGAAATTTGTTCTACCTTTATTCCATCTACATAATACTTGATTCCCAGATTGTCATCCTTATCATCCGTCACAATGGCTCCAAGGTCTGCGTAGGGAGTGCCTTTCACGATTTCTGCTGGATTATTTCCGTTGATGGTGATGATGGGTGCGGAACTGGTGGCGGTGGTTGAACCTCCCTCATTGGAAATTGATTGAAAATTGGAAATTGGAAATTGAGAATTGGTGGCCTCTACTCCTGCCTTATCAAGCAACATCTTAAATTCATTGCGAGAGATACATAGGTCGTCAATACAGAATTCTTTGGTCGTTACTTTGTCAGCAAATAATTGCTTGATATATCCGGTGGCCACCTCTATCTTCTCCCCCACCCACTCTTTGACAGAGGCGACTCCACTTGCGGCAAGGGTCTCTACTTTGACATTAAGTTCTTTGATTCCCTGTACAAGGAGCGCGGCGAGATTCCCATACGAAATCCCCATAGAGCCGTCCACTCCTTCCACCACTTCTGGGATGACGAGTTTCAGTTCTTGTGCAATAAAGCCGATTTGTGGTTTGTCTGTGCCTTTCATGGTGTAGAAGCGGGGTTCTATCTTCATGATGTCTTCTAGGGTGTATTTGGTGTTTAGGTTTACTATATTGTCCTTGTAGCTTATGTCTGATGCGTTGGTCCAGGCTCCGGCTTCGTTTAGGGTAGCTGTGTTTAGGGTTCCTCCAGTGTTTCCTCCGTTAAATGATAGGACTCCGCTGGTATCTGATATATACATGGCTCTGTAGTCTCCGTCTGTTCCTGCGAGCCAGATACCGCCCGCAGAGGTGTTGGCAGATTGGGTGATGGAGAGTTTAGAGGAGGGGGATGAAGTACCAAAACCCCAATTCCCTGAAGCATTGATTGTAGTGGTTGAAGTACCCCCGATACCGAAGTACATACTACCAACAGTTCCATTCGCACTTGCGCCTGTACCGGCTACTCCTGTCATGAAGGTAATATTTCCAGAATTACCCCCAGTTCTTGTGCCGCTAGATGTCGTTACATTTCCACCATTTCCTGATGTAAATGAAAGAGAACTACCTGCCCCTCCAGTACCACCAGTACCCGCTGTAGTTACATTTCCACCAGTACCACCAGTGATTGAGAATGCACCCGCAGCACCACCAGTGCCATCTGAACCAAAACCATTATTGTTTGAATATCCACCATTACCCAGAGTTAAAGTTATGGCGCCTCCAGCACCTCCATTTAGTATGTTCCCACCCGTTGTGCTATTGCTTCCAGCAGTTAAAATTAGTGAACCACCAATACCTGTACTACCGTCGCCAGTTGCACTTCCTCCAACAAGATTTACATTACCAGCACGATTACCAGCAGTCGAAGGTAACGCGCCACCGGTGAGAACAATGTCTCCACCATGCGTAGCAGCAGCGTTTAGATAACTACCTCCAGTGATATTAACCGTTCCAGGTATGCCAGTACCCGAACTAGTACCGCCAGTTAAATTTAAATCTCCACCAGCAACATTGCCACTTACAGCACTTCCCGAATTAATTGATAAAGAGTATCCTGCTGTTAATGCCGCAGAATCAGGTACAAGTAAAGTTCTGTTTGCTCCAGTAGATAATCGTATATTTCCGGTAACTTCCAATGCTGCTCCAGGTGTTATCGTCCCGATTCCGACATTTCCTCCACTCCCAGCCAAAATAGTTCCCTGCAACGTCGTCGTCGCCGTTGTACTCGTAGCATGGAAGTATTCGGCTACTACGGGCCCGACGACTGAAAGTTTAGCGTAAGGGGAGGTGGTGCCGATACCGACGAGGCCGGCGTTGGTGATCCTAAATCTTTCGGATAAAGTATCTAAGGCCCCAGTCTTGAAAGTAATCACGCCACCCACTCCAGCAGTTCCTGTCGTTCCTCCTACTCCAGCAGAAATTGTCACATCACCTCCATTGCCACTTACTATTGTTGTTCCGGCAGAAGGAGAACCTCCTGCTCCGGCGGATAGTACGAGACCGCCACCAGTACCTCCAGTATTTGTTCCAGCTGTTGCTCCACTTGGTGCACCGCCGGCTCCGGCTGTTATTGTAAAACCACCTCCCGCTCCGGCTACATTGCTTCCACTACCTGCCGCTGTTGAAGCTCCTCCTGCTCCTCCAGTAAAAGTAAATGCTCCACCAGTTCCGTTTGTGTATGTAACGGCAGAAGTTCCTGTCGTTCTTCCGCCCACACCTCCGGTCAAAGTAAATGATCCAGCTGCCCCCACAGTTGCAAGTGAGCTATGACCAACTTGCCCATTCCCTGTGGTAAGTACAATACCACCGCCAGTTAGAGGATTCACATTTCCAGCCGCCGAAGCAGCTCCAGCTGTTATCGTGATATTGGAACCATTTGCATCGCCTTGTCCTTGACCTGTTTGTATCGTAATTGTTCCTGCACTATTAGTTCCATTCGTATCTTGAGTTTTAATTATGACGTTACCTGTATTGGTGTTATTGACAGCTACGTTTGCTCCTCCTTGGATAGTGACATCCCCCGCATTGCCGCCACTAGCAGGACTGGTACCACCACTTATGGTTACATTTCTACCTACACTGCTTCCAACTCCACCGTTGATTGCAAAATCTGTATCAGTCGGTCCAATAATGTGAGTGATTGAGCCAAGACCAGTAATCCAATTTTGTTGACCTGCTAAGGATAAGAGTGCAGTTGGATTCGCAGTACCTATCCCCACATAACCATTGTGATTGAGAATGTTTACAGTAGAACTTGCTATAGACAATCCCCCCGCCAAAGTCGTCGTCGCCGTCGTACTCGTCGCATGAAAGTATTCTGCAACGACTGGTCCGACAACGGAGAGTTTGGCGTACGGAGAGGTGGTGCCGATGCCGATGGTGTTGGCGATGAGAGTTCCTGCGGTGCTACCCTGTGCTCCAGTGCCGACACCTATGACACCTGCGGAGAGACGGGAAAATGCAGTATCCGCTGTTGTCGAAATGGCAACTCCTGAGTTCCAACCAAGAGTAAGACTAGAACCGAGATTGAGTCTATAGATACCGTCTGCCGCTGTTCTAGAAATAATGACACCTGGTCCATTTGAGCCTCCAGCAGCAAAAAAAGTGATTCCTGCATCACTATCACTCGTATCAAATCCATCATTAAGATTTATCCTCGCAAATTGACTACCCGCAACTGTTAAATAGCTATCATCATTAATTAAGATATCGCCATTCACTTGTAATTCCTCTCCCGGACTCGCCGTTCCCACCCCCACCCTGTCATTGACCGAATCCACAAAAAGAGTAGTGGAATCAAAAGCAGCATTCCCCGTCACCGTAAGCCCATTCGTCCCACCACCAGAGCCAACGATGAGACCGCCTGCAAAAGTGGAAGTAGCGGTGGTTGAAGTGGCAAGGTAGGCAGCGGCGGTAGGAGTGGAAGAGGCGACAAGGTTGCCAGAGGCGTTCAAGGTGGTGAGCATGTTGGTGCCAAGACCCGAAAGGGTGATCGTAGATGAAGTGGCGATAAGATTACCTACGGTCAGAGAGCCGGAGATGAGAGCGTTGCCTTGTACCGAGAGGGTTGATGAAGGGGAGGATGTCCCGATGCCCACCGATCCTGTGGGACGCCAGACACTGGTGCCGTCAGAGGTCCAGTTGCCGGTGGTGGCGCCTCCTATGACACTGCCTGCGTAGTATAGAGGTCGCCTCCATTGGCGTAGAGGCGGTTTCCGGTCACTGATGGGGTGGTGTTGCCAAGGAAGATGGGGCCTGCTATGGAAAGGGTGTCTGTAGGAGAGGAGGTGCCTACTCCTACGCGGTTGTTCAAGGAATCC
>MHRI01000009.1:0-33606 GCA_001820935.1 Candidatus Taylorbacteria bacterium RIFCSPHIGHO2_01_FULL_51_15
TCCAATGGGCCCTTACGGGCTCATTGTGCGTGAGAACGCCATTTCATTTCGGTATCATTCTGTATGAGAGAAGTCTAGTGGTGTCGGACTGGGGCTTTCTATTGTAAAATGGATTGCCGAGCTTCACGGAGGTGAGGTGAGTGCGGCAAATCGGAAAGGTAGGGGTATTATCATTAGTTTACTACTACCTATTAAGACTACGCATTAAGTGACGGTCAGCAGGGTGGTTGCATAATCTTGTCATAGTAATACTCTTTTAGTATGTACAGTGAAAAGGTATTCGAAGAGAGCGTCGCGCTTCTGCGCATCGCGCTCGGCATTATTTTCTTCTGGTTCGGCGCGCTAAAGCTCGCGGGTTTTAATCCGGTCTACGATATTGTGTACGCGAGTTTCCCGTTTCTCGCGGACGGGGTGGGGAACCTCTTTCTTGGAGGGTTCGAGGCGCTCATCGGGTTGGCGCTCATCTCCAATGCGTTTGCTAAAACGACGCACCTTATCCTGATCTTCCATCTTCTCGGGACATTTACGGTCTTCATCACCGCTCCGGAGATTATGTTCGATCCACAATTTCCATTTCTGACGCTCGCGGGGGAATTCGTCGTGAAGAATCTTTCGCTTGCTATGGGCGGCATCGTGGTTATCCTCTATCATATGCGCCACCCGCGGCTCTCCAAAGGGTGGATATAATAATTCATCTTTTAGCAAAGTACCCACGGCCGTGGGTACTTTGCTAAAACAGTCAATGGATATCAGAGCCCGAAATTTAAAAGTGAGGAGAAAAAGAAAGTCCTTGGTCGGCCCGGTTCAAAAGAAAATACTACTGCTTCTTCTTGGCGGGTTTGTCCTCTCGTGTACTCGTTCCGTAAAAAAGCAGTGGCGCATAGTTAAAGGTATACAGGAAAGTTGGAGGGATATATCACGGCAGGCTGCAGAACGCGCTGTCAGCGCATTGTACGAGTCTAAGCTTTTGGAGGCGAAAGAAGGCAAAGATGGCACGATCACGCTTATCTTGAACGAAGACGGCAAGAGACGAGCACTTACCTACCATATTCGCTACACGAAAATTAAACCAACGGGATTCTGGGATAAAAAATGGCGCATCATTATGTACGATATACCCGAACACGAGAAGGGGATCCGCGACGCTTTTCGGGATCACCTGACACAACTTGGCATACGCAAACTTCAGCATTCAGCGGGAATCTACCCATTTGACTGCAAGAACGAAGTCGATTTCTTCATTGAATTATTGGATATACGCAAACATGTCCGCTTTATCGCTGCCGATTCTATAGACGACGCAGCCTATTGGAAGCGCAAATTCAACCTCGATAGACATATTTAGCAAAGTACCCACGGCCGTGGGTACTTTGCTAAATGAGGGGTTTGCGGTCAATAAAAAAGTGCGATATCTTGTAGGAATCCGGGCGGTTAGCTCAGTTGGTAGAGCGCGTCGTTGACGTCGATGAGGTCAGAGGTTCGAACCCTCTACCGCCCATTACCAAATTGTAGACTGAAAAATCTTGTCTTGCTAAATTGTGCCCCTTCTGCCCAATAAAGCGTGCCATTCTTTGATTGCACATTGTATAGAGTGTAATATTCTCTTTTCTCAGGAATTTGATACAGCACATTGAATGTGCCCGAGATAGTGTTATATCCTAAAAGCAAGCTTGTTCGGTATGTTCCACTCTTATACGCTGCCACAATCACTATGTTTTCGGAGAAATGAATAGAGTCACTGTTGATACGGTATTCGGAAGGCAGTGGTACGGTTTTGGAAACGCCTGATTTCACATTCACCAGAACAAGAGTGTTTGCAAGGGTTGACAATGCAATCTGATCACCCGAGATAGCTATTGGCGGACTGTTCGGATTTTGCTTGTTATCAATGTTAGGCAGTAGGACTCGGCTCTGTTTTGAGGCAAGGTCGAATAACCACACTTCAAAATGGGGTACACTTTGCGGGGAATCTTCACGTTTTTCAACCCAAACAACGAAAGCGTCTCCCAAAGCTGCCGCATGAACACTTGTGGTATAAAAGATTTCAGTTTCGTCTTTTTTTATGCGCAGATCTCTTGTAGCGTTAAGAGTCATAGTATAGCCATTTTTGTTAAGGACTTTAGGCCATACATAGATTGAACCCTGAACATTTTCGCTTGTCCCGAGTGAGCCAATCTCGCTTGGCCGTTTCGCATCGGAGTTATTCCAGAATACCCACATTGCAACGCACGCAACGATGAATATAACAAAGACTTTTAAAACCAGTCTGTTCATATCATTTCGCGTGCAAGTGCAAATAAATATCCTCGAGCGCCTTTACCGCGTCACCGGCGGCAATGTTGTTCTGGTGGTAGAGCCCGTCGGTGCAATCCCCCGCGGCCCAAATGCCGGAGAGGGAGGTCTGCTGCGTTTTCGGGTCCACTACAATCTGCTTGTACTCGGTGAGCTTCACAAGGTTACCCAAAAATTCAGTCGCGGGGGTCGAGCCGATCTCGACAAAGATACCTTGCACAGGAAGCTCTTGCGGCCCTCCCGATTCGTCATTTTTATATACAAGGCCGGTAAGGAACCTATCTCCTTTTACTTCCAGAACTTCCGCATTGCGAATTGCTCTCATTTTTGGATTTGTAAGCACCTTCTTAATGGTGATCGGATCGGCCTTGAACTCACTGCCGCGCGCGAGGAGCACCACGCTTTTACAATAGGCGAGGAGCTGGGCGGCCGTTTCAAAACCGGCGTTGCCTCCACCGATGACCGCGACATCCATACCTGCAAAGAGAGGCCCGTCGCACGAGGCGCAGTAGGTGATCCCTCTGTGTTCGAGCGGCGCTGCTCCGGGCACCTCAAGTTTCCTTCGCGCGCTTCCCGCAGTGACGAGCACCGTTTTAGTCTCATATTCACCCACGTCTGTCTTCACAAGAAAATGTCCAGTCTCGCTTTTTGTAACACTTACGACGGTTTCTCCGGATTTCACATCTACCATGTCTTCCGCGTAGGCGCGCAGATGGTTTTCGAGGTTTTTAGCAAGTTCGATCCCCGAAATCTTGATGGTCCCGATCCAGTTTTCGATGCCTTCAGAAACCGTGCTCTGCCCGCCAAAATCCTTCGCGACAAAAAGAGTCTTGAGGCGCTTCCTCGAAGCGTACACGCCGGCGGCTACACCAGCAGGGCCGCCACCGATGATGGTAAGGTCGTAAAGCATAAAGTATGAATTATGAAATATGGAATATGGAATATGGAATATGGAATATGGAATATGGAATATGAGGAGACCAGTCTATTCTACCAGAAAAGTGAGTAAAGGGAATCGCAAAACCCGACCTCGGGGTCGGGTTCGTACATCCTACATCGTACCTCCTACATCACTTCTTCGAACGGCGTAGGAAGGCCGGAACCGCGCCCCAATCGTCATCGACATCTTCGAGCACCTTCTTTTCTTCAGGCGCTCCGGACTTCGAAGCTTCCTTCGAACCGGAACTTGGCATAATGGTGTTGAATATTTTTCCGCGATCTTCCGAGCCTGATTTTTCAGGAGCAAAGAGCGGCTTGCTCTTTTGTCCATCGGGGAAACCGGACGCGATGACCGTAATCTTGATCTCTCCTTTCTTCAGCTTCTCGTCGCGAATTGTTCCGAAAATGACCTTCGCGTTCGGGTCGATCGATTCGGTAATAACCTTTGCCGCGTCCTGGATTTCAAACATCGTAAGGTCATCGCCTCCCGCGATCGAGAAGAGCACACCTTTCGCGCCATTGATAGAGAGCTCAAGGAGAGGGGAGTTGATGGCGAGCTTCGCGGCCTCCTCCGCGCGCTTCTCGCCCGTCGCTGAGCCGATTCCAATGAGAGCGCTCCCCGCGTTTTCAAGAATGGAGCGAATGTCGGCGAAGTCGAGATTGATGATACCCGGAGTGGTGATGAGGTCGGAAATACCCTCAACGGCCTGACGGAGCACCTCATCGCACATCGCGAATGCGGCCTTCGCGGTGGTCTCCTTCGAGACGGCGGAGAGCAGTCGGTCGTTCGGGATAATGATGATCGCGTCCACTACTTTTCGGAGCTCATCAAGACCTTGTTCGGCGAGGCGAAGTCGCTGGGCACCCTCGAAGAAAAACGGCTTCGTCGTTACCGCAACGGTGAGCGCACCCATCTCCTTGGCAGTCTTCGCGACAATCGGGGCGGAGCCGGTGAATGTGCCGCCGCCTTCGCCTCCCGCGATGAAGACCATATCGGCACCCTTGATCGCTTCTTGCAGTTCTTCGCGCGTCTCCTCCGCGGCTCGTTTGCCAACCTCAGGATTCATCCCGGTGCCAAGGCCACGTGTCAAATTCTTTCCGATATGAATCTTTCGCTTCGCTTGGGTGTTGTGGAGATCCTGCGCGTCCGTATTCACGCCGATAAACTCAACCCCTTTTACCTTGGAGTTGATCATGTGATTGAGGGCGTTCTTTCCCGAACCGCCGCAACCGAAAACCTTTATTCGCGCGAACGCTTCGACGTCAGTGGTGATTTGAGGCATGTGATTGATTTTCTTAACGAGCGATGGAGCGAGTTCTTGAAAATCATCATCCCGAGAAATCCGACTTTGGATTTCGAGGGAGCATCGCTCTGTACCCGAAATTTCTAAAATGGCTAAAAGCAGGGCTAAAACGACAATAACTAGACTCTCGGTAAGTAGAGGCCATGATAACAGAGGACGCAAAAGAGTAAAGGGGTTGACACATCTAGGATTCGTGCTTTTCTTTAGACAGTCCAAAGGGAGGACAACCCCCTCTCAATCTCCCCCTTAGAAAGGGGGAGAGGCGGAAACAAACTACGGCAAGAACTGCCGGAAGAAATTCATGAGACCCTTGCGTGTTTGTTTGACAAACGTGAGACCGGAAATCGTCTCTTCATCGCTATTCTGCAGGCCAAGGACGCAGAGTCCGTAGGCAACCGACCATGACGCGTCTTTAATCTGCCCTCGAATGTTGTCGCCAAAAGAAACGCTCGCGACGCGCGAGGGGAGTCGGAGTGACGCCTTAGCAAGGTCATCAACCGTTTCGATAGCCGAGCCGCCACCCGTGAGCACGATGCCCGCGGGAAGGAGCCCGCTTCGTCCCAGCTTTTTGAGGTGCGCCTCAACAAGTTCGAAGATATCGGAGAGCCGCGCCTCGATAATCTCCTCAAGTTTCTTTCTCGGATAACTTGCGCCGATCACACTTCCGCGTTTCAGATCCTCGGCCTCCTCGAGCGGGACGCGAAGGCCAAGCGCGATGTCGTTGGTGATATCATTCGAGCCGATCGGGAATATTTCAAGGGAGATGGGGAGGTTATTCTCGAACACCGCGATCGACACCGTCTCCGAACCGATGTTCGCAAGGACGACCCCCGCCATCTTTTGCTGTTTAGTGAGTGTGACCAAGCTCGCGGCGATGGGAGCGGCCACGAGATCCTCAACCTCGATTCCCGCTTCGGCGAGAGTTTCAAGGAGATCGTTCATGTGATGCTCGAAGCAGGTAATAAAGAGCGTTCGCACTTCAAGCTTGCTCCCTTTCAGTCCTTCCGGTTTTCCCATGATTGCCTTGCCGTCCACTTTGAAAAGCAGGGGAACGGTGTGCAAGATCTTTCGGTTTTGCGAAAGAGACGCGGGGATTTCTTCTTTGCTCGTCTCGATCGCCTTTTTGACATCAAGCTCGGTGATTTCGAGGTCGGCTCTCGTAATGACCACCGTGCCGCTCGAGGTGAAGCTCGAGAGTCCGATGCCTCCGATCGAAACCACCGCTCTTGTGATGGGGAACCCCGCCGCCTTTGACGCTTGCGAGACGGCCTGTCTCACGCTCTTCCCCGCGTCGCTCTGACTCAAAATATAGCCATGCCGAAGTCCTCGCGACTCGGCGAAACCAACTCCCACCACCTTTGGAAGCTCGCGCTCACCATCGCGCGCGCTCTCCACAGCCACGACGCGCGTTTGATACGTCCCGATGTCGATGCCAACAGCAATAGATTTGGACATGAATGAAGAGATGATCAATAACTGAATAACACGCAAACAACTGAATAACCGAGTGAAGAAAGTTATTCAGTCATTCAGTTATGAGTCGTTGGTGATGAGTAGATTAAATCCCAAACTTCTTCCGGAACTTAATCTCTTCACGCTCCATTCTACTACCGTGTCGCAATCCTTTCAAATGAAGGAGGCCGTGGATAAAGAGAAATTTCAGGAAATTTAAGGGTGTGCGATCAAATACGCGAGCCTGTTCTGTAACTTCCGCGAGACAAAAAATGATTTCACCCGAAGTAGGGGAGAGAGGGAAACTCAAGATGTCCGTCGGTCGGGATTTCTCGCGGTAACGCGTATTAAGCTTCTTCATTTCCGTGCTTGTGACAAACACGACGCTGAGCTCGTAGTTTTTTCCGAGGACGGCATCCTTTGCGGACAGAAAAAAACCCCGGGGCACCGGGAGCTTGAGGGGAGGGTTTGAAACCGAAAGCTTCATGGTGTTGTAAATGTCTAAATGGGGAACTCAACACCTACTACACCTATAACACCTACAACATCTACCACATTTACTACACCCCCAACATCTATCACATTTACAACAGGTACAACGACCTACCTTCGCCCCCGCTTCTTTTCCACGGGAAGCTTCCCGAGTTTCGCGAGTCGCTCCCGCTCGGCGCGTCTCTCAATAAACTTAAGGGTAGACATCTTTCTCTTTAACGTTGATTGGTTCCGGGTTTTGTATCGAAGGCTCCGGACTTTGTTCAGAACGCCCGAACCTTGCACGCGTTTCGAAAAACGGCGAAGCAAGCTCAAACTGCTTTCGTTTCCAGTCTTCTGCACTTCCACGTTTATATTTACGGCTGACATTGGCAGAAGGATAACACAACGGGTGCGAGAGCGCAATCCCGCACTCCGGAGGCATATGCCCGTGGGCGCACGAGTGCTATCAGAGTTTCATTCTTTTAAAATAGTCCGCGAGTTTTCCTAGAGGCACCGTCTCTTGCGCGCGGCTTATCGTATTTCGCACGATCACCGAGTTTTCGAGAGCCTCGCGCTGTCCGAGAATGATCGAATAGGGGATTTTCAAATGCTCGGCGGAAGACATCTGCGAGATCAGCGTGTCCCGATTCAAGGTTTGATGCACGGGTATGTTCGCCGCTCGAAGCGTCTCGATCACCCGAAGACTCTTGAGTTTCGCGCAAAATCCGAGTTGCAGAAAACAAACAACCGGCCTCCTAAATCGCACGCGACGAGCGACTGCTACCTCCTTCCCCGCGCGGGGGAGGAGGAGATTTAATCCAATGGAAGGAGAATCTCGCCGGAGGCCGAGGCGCCTGCCTAAGTTGTTATAGCGAACTCCAGAGCAGAGGCACCTTACCTTTCCCTGCTCGTCGCGGCTCCCCAAGGGCGCCTCGCGGAGCGGAGGTTGGGCAGGGTTTTCCCATATCTCAAAGAGGATTTCTGTGGCGAAGGCGCGGTTCCCCAGCAGCCTATGATCGATCCTGTAGGGGATCTCAAGCTCCTCAAGAAACTCGAGCACCTCCCTCAAGTGCTTGCGGCTCTCATCACTTAGAAAATTCATCGTTTTCGGAGCCGCTTCCGCGAGAAGTTTGCATTTCTCATGAGTGCATCGCAAAAGCTCGACGGGACTCTTCCTAAGGAGCGCGCGGCAGGAGAGGGGCAAGGTCGCGAGATGTTGGCGATAGTAATTGCTAAGTTCGCGCATGAACCTTGAGAATGATTCCCGGTCTCCGACACTGTTGATCGAAAGCGACAGCTCTCCGCTGCCTTCTTTGCGGAGTGTCACGAACGCGGTTTGAATGAGCGTCGCTTCAGCGATACTCTTTCCCGATCCGATGATTTCAAGGAATAGTCGGCGCTCTCCCGATTTCTTCCTCGATGTCGCACCGATGCTCTGGAGAAATTCGGAACAGATCATAATCGGATGGGGGGTTTCGTGGAGGCGCTTCTCCTCGTAATAGCGAAACAGCGCGATTCGCTCGGCGAGCGTCGGCGCGAGCACCGCGGCTTCCTGCCGATCTTCTTCCGAAAATTCACGCGCCCTTTCGCGATCCTCCTTAGTAAGGATAATGGGAGAGGGGAGCGGAGTGAAGCCGTAATACAGAGCCGTTTCCACGGCCGGATCTACGTTCCTATACTCAACGTGCGTACCGTGGCGGGACGCTTTGCGTCTTTTTGTCCGGGAGGTATTTCTTACTTTGAGATGGGGGGAAGACATGAGTGAAAGAAATCTCGAATATCGAACAATAGTCAAAAAATGAAAACAGTGAGAAACTCGTCAGTAGTTTATACTCTTACTTTTTTCTAGATTTCTGTCTCGACGGCAAGTAGTGCAAAATTTGTGGAAAAGCTATCGGCTGATATTTGACGCGCTGTGCGCCTACCGACGCTCGGCTTTCCAGGATCCTGGGAAGATACCGAGCTTCGAGAAAGGAAAGAGACGAACGAGCGGGCGTCCGACAATGAACTCTCGTTTCAGTGGTCCCCACAAACGCGAGTCCGCGCTCTCTGCTCGGTTGTCGCCAAGCACAAAATACTCCCCCTGCTCCAAGGTGACGCTAAGATCATTCTCGTTTCGACTTTCACTGATTTCTCCTTGCTGCCACTCGAAGCCTGAAGGGTTTCCCTCGCTCTTTATTGTGACGATATCGCCCTGTATTTCGAGCGTTTCTCCCGGGAGACCCGCCACGCGCTTGATAAGGAATTTACTTTGCTCCGCCGGAAAGCGAAACACCACCACGTCACCGCGCTTCGGCTCGTCGAATCGGTACGATAGTTCGTCGATGATAAGGTAATGTCCGCTTTCGAAACTCGGCACCATCGAAGCGCCGCTCACAATGAACGGTTGGGCGATGAAAAGACGGATCGGTATGACGATCGCGAGGGCGAGAACCACGAACCTCACAAAATCCAAAACGGATTCTTTCATCGTTTCCTTTTTCTCCACGGGAGGTACGGGGTGTCTTGCTGCGATCTCCTCCTTTTGTTCCATGATGCGTGAATTGTAATGCCGAGAGGCGCATTGACGCAATGTGCGAAGATGTTTCGTAGCGCAGAAAAATATGGTAACATCTTTGAAAGCACAAATCACAGTGCACAAAAACCAAACAAACTTCTCAAAGTACAATTTCTAAGAATCAAAAGGGAATACTTTTCTTTTGAGTTCTAGAATTTTGTGTTTTGTTTGGGTATTGGACGACTGTGTTTTGTCTAGTTTTCATAAATCTTAATTCATGCATCGTACATCATGACCTTTATTATCGTTGGTCTAGGAAATCCCGGTAGCGAATACGAAAATACACGCCACAACACGGGCGCGATGCTTCTTGACGTATTCCGAAGAGCTGAAAATCTCGGAGATTGGAAGGAAGATGCGAAGCGAAAAGCCCTCATCTCCGAAGGAACCGTCACCCCACCTCACTCCTCCCCTCTAAAGAGAGGAGGGGGCAAGAAGGCGCAAAAAGTCACGCTGCTCCTTCCGCAGACCTTCATGAATAAATCGGGCGACTCGATTCGCGGACTCATAAAGAGCAAAAAGGATGCTGAGCGGCTGGTGGTACTCCACGACGACCTCGACATTCCATTCGGCTCCTTTAAGATCTCCTTCAATAAAAGTTCCGGCGGCCACAAGGGAGTAGAGTCCATCATTCGCGCGGCGAAAACGGAAGCATTCGTTCGCGTGCGAATCGGCATCGCCTCATCGGTTGCCGCAGTCAAGAAGTCGCAGGACGAGTCGGCGGTTGAGAAGACTATTTTGGGGAAATTCACTCCTGATCAAATGACCATGCTCAAAAAAATGTTCAAGCGCATCGCCGAAGGCCTCACCGTTTTAATCACGGAAGGTCGTGATAAGGCCATGTCGAAGTACCACAGCTAGAAGGGCTTGCCCGTGAACACCTTCTTTTTACGGAGCGATGAGCCGACAATACAGCTGATAGCTTTTAGCTGCTAGGTTTTAGGGAGAGAATCTTTAGAGCTCAATTTAATTGGCAGCTTGTGGTTGGTGTAGAAGGACAAAATGGTTCGAACACAAAAGCCCGCTCGATCGGAGAGAATTCCGATTCGGTACGGGCGGGCCGTTCGAGAGGGCGGTTTTCTGTGTTTTCTCTTGAAGCTAGAAGCTAACAGCTATGAGCTAAAATCTACTTCTTTTCACCCACGAACGAGAGGGCCATTTTTTGTTGAGATGGATCGAAGAGCGTTATCTTGAAGTTATATGTCTTCCCGAGTTCAAGGTTACGGCGAAGGCGGTCTTCACTCCCAAATTCCGAGATGTGTACGAGTCCCGCGACGCCTTCTTCTATGGAAGCGAGGGCACCGTGCTTGTTGAATTTAATCACCACGCCTTTCACCACATCCTCCTTCTTATACTTCGTGCCGGCTTCCACCCACGGATTTTGCTTTAGCGCCTTAATGGAGAGAGAAATCTTTCCGTCCTTGATTTCGATGATTTTCACGCGCACCTTGTCGGCCACCTTATAGAGCTTGCGAGGATCTTCCACGAGCGCCCAGTCGATTTCGGAGATATGCACCAGCCCTTCGAGTCCGTCTTCGAGTTTGACGAATGCGCCAAAATCCACAAGTCCGGTTACCTCGCCTTCGAGTTCATCAGCGACGTTGTACTTTCCGATAATCTTCTCACGCTCCTTTTCGGTCGTGCTTTTCTCGGAGAAAATAAGTTTCCCTTCTTTCGGAATGGTCGAAATAATAGTCACCTGCAACTTCTCTCCGACAAGTTTCCGGAGTTCTTCAAAGATCTTATCCTTATCTCCGTCCGGCACGCGAGGGTAGTGATCGGCTTTGAGCTGTGAGGCCGGCAAAAATCCCGCGATGCCTTGCCACTCAAGGATAAGTCCGCCTTTGTTGGCCTCTTTCACGGCAAGTTCGAACACCTTCTTGTCGCGGATCGCACTCTCCGCCTCATTCCAAATGAGCGCCTGGCGGGCTTCTTTCAAGGAGAGCTCGATGTAGCCATCGGGATTATCAAAATCCACGATCTTCGCCGCGATCGTGTCGCCTACGTTGATCTTCTTTATCACATCTCGCGCGTTGATGTATTCGCGCCCATAGATGATGCCGGTTCCGAATGGATGCAGATCTACAAACACCTTGCCTTTTGACACGGCGATCACACTGCCATCCACGAGATCCCCAACCGAGGGCGGAGTATGCACCGCGCCCATGAGCTTACTCATGAGCTTCTCATTTTGCTTGGCGGCTTCGGCAGCCGCCTCTAGTTCATCGCTGGTGAGAGCGACACCTGTATTAGTATCTTCCATGCCTGTTATTAAATGTGTCGGGAAACTCAAGGTCAGGTGGTGTACCAAAGGGTTGACCAAGGGCTATTTCCTAACGGGTTGTTAACAAACATCCAAAGTCGGATGTGGCAGACAGTATATCTAAATAGGAAAAAAAGTCCACCTTTGCGCCGATCAAACCTGACAAAACACAGGTTGCACAAAAAACCAAACAAGTGTGAAGCATTAAGGTTTAAACTCCGAGTCGTGTTGTGCTAATTGTGGGTTGTGTTTTGTTTGGAATTTTGTCCGCCAGCCGGCGGATTGTGCCTTGAGAAGTCTTTTGGTACTGTGTTTTTTGTTTTCTTGCTATACTCATTATGCGTATTATCATCTTACCTCCCCAAACGTGATCATTACTTATTTAGGAGGCGAGTTCATTAAGGTCCAATTTGGCGAGACGGTGCTTGCGGTTAATCCGCCGTCAAAGGATTCAAAGCTGAAGGCTTCTCGTTTTGGCGCGGATGTCGCGCTCGTCAGTCTCAGTCATCAGGATTTTAACGGGATCGAAAACCTCACTCACGGCGAGCGAAAGCCTTTCGTTATTTCGGGTCCGGGCGCGTATGAGGTTAAGGGGATCGTCGTGCAGGGGTTCGCGACCGATTCGACGTATGGTGGTGAAAAGAAAATCAATACCGTCTATACCGTCTCGCTTGAAGGCATGAAGCTCTGCTTTCTCGGAGTGCTTTCATCTCCCGAACTTCCGGCGGAGCTCAAGGAGGAACTCGGCGAGATTGATGTACTCTTTGTTCCTATCGGGGGAGAACCCGGACGACTTTCGCAAGGCGAAACTCGAACGGGCAAGGGGGATGTTCTTACGCCCGCTGCGGCGAACAAACTCGCTGTGGCGCTCGAACCGCGCCTTGTCATCCCCCTTCATTTTGAGGGTCTCGGAGATAAAAACGCTTTGAAGCAATTCCTCAAAGAATCGGGAGAGGAAAAGACCACAGTGCAAGACAAGCTGACCCTAAAGAAAAAAGACTTGGAAGGGAAGGAAGGGGAAGTCATTGTCCTGAAGACAGTACAATGACAATTATTCTAATTTCTAATTGCTCTAATTATTCTAAGGAATGTACAAATCACCATTTCTGAATTGGTAATTTGGTATTGGGGTCTCATTAGGTTAATTAGAGTAATTAGGTGAATTAGGTTAATTTCTTATGCTTTCCTTCATCTCCAAACTCCAACGCAAGCCCGAACCCGTTCGGAAGAAAATCGCGCTTTTCGCTTCCGCCTCCGTCACCTTTCTTATCGTGTTATTCTGGCTCGTCGGTATCTCAACAAGGGATACCGAAACCGTCGCCTATAACGAGGAAGATATCGGCCCGTTTCAAGTACTTACGGAAGGCATCGGGTCATTTATCGATGACAGCGCGAAGGCGTTCGGCGCGCTCAAGGAAACGTTTCTGATTTTTTCTAACCAAACGGCCTCATCTTCGGAGGAGAGGGAACCCGGAGCTGTTTCGAATTAATTTTTTCCACGCATGGCGCGAGTCTCGAGGTTTTGCTATTATACCCAAACTAGCGAGGCTTAATTACGAGGCTAGATATAGGCAGATCCATTAGACATGGCAGCGTCAGAACCAAAAGAAGCCACAAAACGGGGCGTGATCGGGCGAAGCATCACGACCGAGATGAAGGAATCATATCTCGACTACGCGATGTCGGTCATTACCGCGCGCGCCCTTCCCGATGTGAGGGATGGCCTCAAACCAGTGCATCGGCGCATTCTCTATGCGATGAACGGAATGGGACTTTCGGCATCGGCAAAGACCAGAAAATCGGCTACCGTAGTCGGAGACGTACTCGGCAAGTATCACCCGCATGGCGACACTTCCGTCTACGACGCCATGGTTAAAATGGCGCAGACGTTTTCGTTCCGTTACCCGCTCGTTATCGGCCAAGGAAATTTTGGTTCGCAAGACGGTGACGCCGCTGCCGCGTACCGATATACCGAAGCAAAGATGTCGCGCATCGCCGGCGAGCTCCTTCGTGATATCGAAAAAGAGACGGTAGACTGGCGCCCGAACTACGACGGTACCCACAAAGAACCGGTAGTGCTTCCTGCCGCAGTACCCAATCTCTTGCTCAACGGAACCTTAGGTATCGCGGTTGGCATGGCGACCAATATCCCCCCGCATAACCTCCGTGAAGTGGTGGCGGCAACCGTTCACCTCATGGAGCACGAGGATGCCACGACCGAAGACCTCCTCCAGTTCGTCACAGGCCCCGATTTTCCCACCGGCGGTATCGTGTTCGGTTCGCAAGACCTTCGGCATGCCTACTCAAGCGGCAAAGGAGGCGTGGTAACTCGAGGTGTCGCGGAAATAGTCGAGAACAAATCGGGCCAGATGCAGATTATCATTACCTCAATACCATACCGCGTGAACAAGGCGGAGATGATTATCCAAATAGCCAACCTCGTACGTGAGAAAAAAGTGGACGGTATCAAGGGACTCCGTGATGAATCAACAAGCGATGTGCGCGTCGTGATTGACCTCAAGCAGGGAAGCTTCCCCGAAAAAGTTCTCAATTTTCTCTACAAGCACACTCAGCTCGAAGAAACCTTCCATTTCAACACGGTCGCGCTCGTAAACGGCGTGCCGCAAACCCTCTCGCTTAAAGCCTTGCTTGAGCAGTTCATCATTCACCGCAAGGAAGTGGTGAAGCGCCGCACTGCTTTTGACTTGAAACAGGCGGAAGCGCGCGAACACATCCTTCTTGGTCTCAAGAAAGCGCTCGACCATATCGACGAGATCATCAAGCTCATTAAGAAATCAAAGGACGTGGACGAAGCACGGGCGGGGCTGCAGAAAGCCTTCAAGTTCTCCGAGATACAGGCACAGGCTATCCTCGATATGCGGCTCCAGAAGCTGTCGGGCCTCGAGCGCAAGAAGATCGAGGATGAGCTGATGGAAGTGCAGGCGCTTATCGCGGAACTCAAGTCCATTCTGGGAAGCACCAAGAAGATACTCGCTGTCATCAAAAAGGAGCTCCAGGAGATTGGCGAGAAGTATGGCGACGACCGCCGCACGAGAGTGATGAAGCACGGCGCCAAAGAATTCTCCGAAGAAGACCTTATTCCCGACACGGACGCGGTGCTTGTTCTTACCAAAGGAGGCTACATCAAACGCACCGATCCCGAAGAGTACCGCAAACAGCGCCGAGGGGGCGTCGGCGTGGTTGACCTTGATACAAAGGACGAAGATTTCGTCACGCACGTCATCACCGGTACGACTCATAACGATTTCCTCTTTTTTACGGACAAAGGCAAGGCCTACCAAATTAAGATGTACGAGATACCGGAAGGGAAGCGCGCCACCAAAGGCAAGTCAATCATGAACTTCCTCTCGCTTGCCGCGGAGGAAAAAGTCACGTCCATCCTCCCGATGCCAAAATCGGTAAAGGCCGCCCTGGGGCTCTCGCTCCTCATGGTCACCCGAAACGGGATCGGCAAGAAGACTGCGGCGGCAAGCTTTCACGATGTGCGCAGGAGCGGACTTCTTGCGATTAAGCTCAAGGAAGGAGACGAGCTCGTATCCGCGTCTTTCGTCGAGAAAGGCGACGAAGCCGTGCTTGTGACGAAGAAGGGGCAATCCATTCGCTTTAAGGAGAGCGATATTCGGGAAATGGGACGGGGAGCGGGTGGAGTAAAGGCCATGCGCCTTAGCAAGGGCGATTCTATCGTGGGGACCGGCATTGTTCACCCCAACACCAAAACCTGGAGTGTGCACAAGGGCAAAAGTCGTAGCAATGGCGGCACTGATATTCAAAATAGCACCGAAGAAATGTCAGGTAGTTTTGGTGCGGTGGTAAATAAGACCCCCGCTTCCGCTAAAGGCTCCGGCGAGGCGACGCCTGAACTTCTCGTCATCATGCAGAACGGCTATGGCAAGAAAACCAAGCTTAAGGAATACAAAACTCAAAAGCGCGGGGGCTCCGGCATCAAAACGGCCAAGATCACCCCAAAGACCGGTGAGCTTATCGCGGCTCACGTCGTCACGTCTCCCGAGGAGGAAGTGGTCGCGATCTCGAAGAAAAGCCAAGTCATCCGCACGGGCGTGAATGAGATCGCATCCTTGGGCCGCCAGACGCAGGGGGTACGGATTATGAAATTGCGGGAAGGAGATTCTATTGCATCACTCACTTGTCTTTGAAATTAAGGAGCGAAGCGAGTATAATTTCTTAGACCCCCTCACTCGAAATTACCGAACAGAGGGGATGATATGATAATTTCGAGTGAGGGGGTGACGATTTTGTAACATCTCACTTTCGCAGACTCAAGTTCGATTAACAAAATCAGTCATGTTTAGTGACCCTCAACACTCCATCTCCCAATTCGACCTCCAAAGCGGCAATCACGTCGCTGATCTTGGGGCGGGGGTCGGGACCCTCTCGGTTATCATCGCGAAGGCGGTGGGGGAGGCCGGTAAAGTGTACGCCATCGAGATTCAAAAACCGCTTCTCGAAAAACTGAAAAACCACGCGAAAGAGGCGCGAGTTCACAATGTTGAGGCGCTCTGGGGCGATATCGAACGCGAAAACGGCACGCATCTCAAAGCAGGGACGGTTGATGCCGCTGTCGCCTCAAATGTGCTTTTCCAAATTGAGCATAAAGAGGGCTTTGTCGAGGAAGCAAAGCGGATTTTAAAGCCCGGTGGACGCCTGCTACTTATAGAGTGGAGCGAGTCATTCGGAGGTATGGGACCGCATAAAGATCATGTGATTTCGGAAAAGTCAGCGCGAGCACTTTTCGAACAAGCAGGTTTCGAGTTCGTCAAGAGTATCGAGGCGGGAGAGCACCACTACGGGCTCATTTTTAAGAAAAAATGAGCAGTACACAAAACACAATACACGAAAACCAAACGGATATACCAAAGTACAGTATCCAAAAAAGCCAAACGAGAAAGCAGGATTTGCGTTTTGGGAAATTTGTGCTTTGTTTGGATTTTGTGTCGTCTGTGTTTTGTGCCGTTTAAAGGTGGTGGTGTACACATTCTTGATTTCATTCCCAATCCTTTTTGATATACTTATCTTACCGTGAACAGCTTCCAGACCATCATCCTCGGCATTTTCGGCCTCTTCATCATCGCCGGCTTTCTTGTGATCGCTACCGTTAAGGCGAGGGGAGGGCCTGAAGTCATCACCATTTCAATGTGGGGAAGCATGGAGCGGGAGGCCGTGGAAGGCGTGGCTCGGGAGTTCCTCGATGATAAAAAGCTGAAGCTCTCCTATACAGAAGTATCCGAAACCTCTCTCGACGAGAAACTCCTCGAAGCGCTCGCGGCGGGACGCGGCCCCGATATGCTCCTCCTTCCCCTCGAACTCCTCCTTCGCTACAAGGACAAAATACAACTCATTCCATACGCAACCTATACCGAGCGGACGTATAAAGACACGTTTATACAAGAAGGCGACCTCTTCCTCTCTCCGCAGGGAATCTACGCGCTCCCGTTTTCGGTAAACCCGCTGGTGATGTACTTCAACCGAGATCTTCTCGACGAGGCGGGGATGCCCGAAGCGCCACGGTTCTGGGACGAGTTTCTCCTCCTGGGACAGAGCATCAGCACGCAAGATGATTCCGGCGATCTCTCGCAAAGCGCAGTCGCGCTCGGAGAATACCGCAACATACACTTCGCTCGCGAAATCCTCGCCGCACTCTTCCTCCAGGGCGGGAACCCCATCGTCCGTTCGGGACCCTCGGGTACTCGCGTCACGCTTAGCGAAAGCGGTATGTCGGCGATTCTCGATTTCTATACCGAATTCGCCAATCCGCTGAAGCCAAGCTACTCGTGGAACCGCTCGCTTCCACCCTCGAGGGAGGCGTTTCTCGCCTCGAATCTCGCCGTCTACTTTGGACTCGGAAGCGAATACGCCGACATCGAACAGGGAAACCCCAATCTCAATTTCGATATCGCGCTCTTTCCTCGGCCTCGGAGCGCCAGTGTGGGGATCACCTACGGGAAGCTCACGGGGGTCGCCCTCCTTCGGGTCGCGAAGAATCCCGGGGCCGCCTTCGAGGTCGCGCACCTTCTCACCAGCGTCGCGGCGGCGAAGCGCTTAAGCGCGGGCACGAATCTCCCGCCGGTACAAAGGAGCCTCCTTGCGGAAAAGCCCACAGATGCCTACGGAGCCATTTTGTACGATTCCGCCATACGAGCGCGAGGGTTTCTCGATCCGAACCCGAAAGTCTCCGCGCAGGCGTTCGCTACTATGGTAGAATCGGTGACAAACGGAGAGGCACGGAGCGGCGAAGCGCTCCAAAGGGCGCAGAAAGTGTTGCAAGCAGCGGTGAGGTGACAAAGTCACCTCAAATTTCTCTAATTTCTAATTATCCTAATTAATCTAAAGAAATCCCAATTCCTAAATCCCTAATTGAAACTTGGATATTCCCGGCATTTTTTAGGTCAATTAGAACAATTAGGTCAATTAGGTTAATTGCTATCATGTTCCGACTTTCCCTCCTCCCATTTTTCGCACTCCTTGCTATACTTTATATAGCGACTCCGTACGTCGTTGTCGCGGGGGATATTCCAGCGGGGGAGAATACCTACGAAGACTCATACGTGCCGTGTGGGACGAAGGATGTTCAAACCTATCATCCAGACACTAAAACGTACACGGGAAGCGCGGCAAGTCCCGAACCAGACGACATCGTGGATAATCCATGCGGATTTGGTGACGTGCTTGTACTCGCGCAGCGTCTCATCATGGGCTGGATCATTGCCGGAGTCACCTTCGCCACCATGGGCTTTGCCTACGCGGGGTACCTCTACATTACGGCCATGGGGTCGGAGGAAAAAGTTAGCCACGCGCATTCTATCTTTACCAAGACCACATGGGGATTTGTGTTCATGCTCTCCGCCTGGCTCATCGCCTATACGCTCGAAACCATCTTTCTTAAAGAAAGTTTCCGAGAGGAGCATTCATTTTTGGAAGGTGTGGATGACTAGCGACTCCGTATCTCCTCTCCCCCCTTGGAAAGGGGGAGACCAAGAGGGGGTTGAACACTCTTTTCTCAAGACTTCCCAACGATTTCAATCATAAGGCCACTATGAACCAAACACCAAAGCATTCGTTCCTTTCCTCCTGCCGCAGATTTCTGGCCACCTCGTTTTTGCTCACCTTTTCGCTTTCTTTCGTTACAGCCTTAGCGTTCTCATTTCTCCCGACGGATGTCTTTGCATACGATCCACGTTGTAAAACCGATTTTAATTATTCTCAGTCGCATCAAGCGGAATGTCTTGTGGTGGCGAATGAGGACTGCTCCGACGGCAAACTCTGCAACCCGATCAAGTTCCCCAACCTAACCGCTTTCTTCCTTGAAATTGTGAATACCGTCGTGCAGTACGGCGCCCTGCTTATCGTATTTTTCATCGTCTTCGCCGGCTTTAAATTTGTCACCGCGCAGGGCAACAGCGAGAAAGTGAGTGAGGCGCGAAAAATGCTCACCTGGGTAATCGTCGGGGCATTCGTGCTCCTGGGCGTCTATGTCATTCGCGCCGCTATCTGCGGGACGATCGGCCAGCTTGGCATCACGAATGTGTGTGAGGAAGCGAAATGATAGTATTAGAATTATTCTAATTTCTAATTACCATAATTATTCTGGGGAAATCCCAATTCCTAAATCCCTAATTGAAACTTGGATATTTTCGGCATTCTTTAGGTCAATTAGAATAATTAGATTAATTAGATCAATTTTACTGTAATGCTTCGTAATCTAAGCCCTGCGACAATGAAAACTATCTTCTATTTCAGCATTTTTCTTCCCCCTGTTCTTACTTCTGCCGACACGATCAAGATTTTCAACACGCCAAACGAGGATCTCAACTTCACCTCATTTGCGAATAGGATCGGGGATATCGCGAATGTCATCATTCCGTTCCTTATCGGGGTGGCGTTTGTCGTGGTAATCTGGGGTATCTTCAAATATGTGATGAATGCGGGCGATTCGGAGAAGGTTGCGGAGGGACGTAAGGTAATCCTCTACGGCATCATCGCGCTTTTCCTCATGCTTTCTTTCTGGGGGTTTGTTATGATTGTGAGTAACAGTTTGTTCGGCGAGTAAGTACCAATCCGCCTCCGCCAGTCGGCGGATGGCGGAGGCGGATGGCGGAGCGAATCATGCGAATAGTTACGAATAAGATCAAAGATTTTTTCTGTCATTCCCGCATCAGCGGGAATCCAGCTGCTTTAGTGGTTGCATTGCTGTTTTTGTTCGGAATGGTTTTCGTACCTGCCGGTTATGTATCTGCGAGTCACCCTTGCGTTAACGAAGTATCAGACCCGAATGACGCTCATCCCTGTGAACAGGTTGCGGGCTCACTTCCAAGTGACAACCTTACGGACGCAGGGGATAATAACGGCGAAATCACCAGCATACAGGGGCTCCTTTCACGGATTAACGCCCTCCTCAACACTATTGTCCCGTTTATTGTGGGGCTCGCAGTCTTCGTCATTATATGGGGGGTCTTCCAATATGTGACGAGAGCCGGAGACGAGGAAAAACGCGCCGAGGCGAAGCTCTTTGTCGTCTGGGGCGTGGTGTTTGTCTTTATCATGGTGTCAATCTGGGGGCTCGTGAACATTCTTGTGAATACTTTCGAGCTACGGAAGAGTCCCGTACCGGTCGGGTCAGTGTTTCCTAGTAGCGAGTAATTTAAGAGATGAAGGAAATGAAATATGGACCATGGACTATGAAATATGAACTATGAACTATGGACTATGAAATATGGGTGTATGGTAAACAGCCACGTCCTCGCAGTGAGGGTTGTTTCTCCCTTAGTAAAGGGAGCACTGCCTTCTTAGGCAGGAGGGATGTTTCCCCCAAGATAACGCAAGAAATTTAACTCTAACTAAACAACCATGACCATTTCCGGATTTCTCGATCAAGTGCGCGGAGTTATTGACGCTATTGTCCCCTTCATCATCGGACTCGCGGTCTTTGTGGTGATCTGGGGCATCCTGCGCTACGTCACGCACGCCGCGGATGAAGAGAAGCGCGCTGAAGCGAGACAGTACATTATCTACGGGATTATCGGTGTCTTTTTCATGCTCTCTATCTGGGGATTTGTGAACATCCTCTACAACACCTTTGATCTCGATAGGAACATCAGCCCAGGTCAAATTCCGGAGGTTCCACAGCTTACAGGGAGTGATACTGAAAGCGATTGTGATTGGAATCTCGATGGCGAGAATGACTGCGAGTAAGACTTCCTTATGGGACTTTTAACATGATTACTACCTTCAAGAACTATTTGGCAAGGGGGAGTGCCGTATTTCTCCTAAGCGCTCCGCTCCGCCTGTTCGCGCAGCTGGAAAATCCGCCTGAAAACGTTACCGAGCTCCTTAACGACATCAGCACCTATATCCTGAACCCCATCATCTTCACGCTCTTTACGGCCGCGTTCGTCGTCTTTATCTGGGGGCTTGTTCAGTTCGTGGCACATCTCGACAACGAGGAGGCCCGCGATACCGGCGGCAAGCACATGCTCTGGGGGATCATCGGAATGGCGATCATGGCAGGAGTCGTCGGTATCGTGGCGATCATCCAAAACACCATCGCGCAGATTGGAGGGTGAAGAGATGAATTATGAAGTGAGAGGGACCATGAAATCATGAAATATGGTACATTTTCCATGGTCCATATTCCATTTTCTTGGCTGGGGATAACCGACCATTTGCGGTCTGTACCCATAGGTATATACTTACAAGGAAATTAACATATATAAAAGGTCGCTTCCTTGATTTTATTTATTAGCTTTTATTAATTTCTATATGAAGAAATTTGCCATTGCGGCATCCTCGTATCTTCTCCCTATCGCTGCGTTTGCAGGTCAAGTGGATACCGGTTCGGACAACATTGCGGACCTTATCACGCAGGTCAACCGGGTGATTAACGCCATCATCCCATTCATCGTCGGGCTCGCGGTCCTTATCATCATCTGGGGCGTGTTCAACTACATCGCGGGTGCCGGAGACGAAGAGAAACGCGCGCAGGCCAAGCAATACATCGTCTGGGGTGTCGTTGGAGTCTTTATCATGCTCTCCATCTGGGGACTTGTGAACGTACTCGTTAATAGCTTCGAACTTCGAAAGACGCCACTTGGTGAAGAACAGTTCCCGAACTTTGACGAAACTATTAATGACCCTCTCGCTCCAGCACGCGACTACTAGTCTATATAAGTTTCTCAAAACAAGCCGAAAGGCTTGTTTTGTTTTTGGTAAATGAAAAGCGCCGTGGGGATGTTACCCATGGCGCTCGCGGTCTTCTTCTCAACGGTGTTTATTGTCGCAATCCGGATCGAACCCTCCCATCTCCGGCGAGAGCAGCTCCGGCGGAATAGCGAGTCACCCGGACTTCAGGCCTTCCCCTGTAGGCTGGGAGGTTCGGATCAATCGAAGCGGCGTGCTCACGCGCGCTTCGTTCGAACCCACTCACAGGGACGTTCACCCTACCGCTCACTCTACTAGCGTAGATAAGCGAGGTGCCGGTTCCTCCCGTCCCAATCGTGGGGAGGAGGAAACTCCGAAGCCCGCCAGCGACAGTGTGCAGAGTCCCTCCAACGCCGGAGTCGCTCCGTCTTGTTCGAACTGCCGGGACAGTACCGCTACTATTGCGCGTACCGCCCCCACTCCTCACGGCGGGCACCGAGCCGCTGCTATGCGCACCTTGGCTCCCGGTGGAAACGGACGGCACCATACCGCCCCCTCTACTTGTTCTTGTGGATCCGGTCCGAACGGCGGGGGTGGAACTGTCGCGGCTTGTCCCTTGAGCCCCTGTGGTAACGGAAGGCACCGAACCACTCCGTATCCTTGAAGTACCCGATCTTACTGAAGGGACGAGCCCCCCGCGGTAACCACCAGACGATCCAATGCCCCCTCCCCAGTTTTGCTGCGGAGGGTAGGTGGTGACAGGGGAGATGGCCACTGCAGAGTTCTCCACGGCACCAAATGTGCGATGAACATATTCGATCCCAAGTTCTTCCGCCGCATCTCGCCGAATTCTTTCGGCCTCCATCTCGGCGAGATCTTCCTCCAGACCATTCTGGATACCCTTGAGTTGAATCCGATGACCTCCAAAAAGAGGACCTTTGTCATCAAGTCTCCGTTTCTCCGGATCCTGGACGAAAGTCGTCCTCCCTTTGATGATGGGCTCCGAGCCAAGCTGTTTGTGCGTCGCACACCCAGTGAAGATGCTGCTCAGAATGATGAAACTGGCAAAGTACAAAAAGATGTTTTTCTCTTTCATGGTTAGATGGTGTTTTCCGAGGTTGTTGGTTTACGGTTTTCTGCCGTTCATTATATCATGAATTACACCTATAAGTCAAGCCTCGGTCGATCCAAAAAATGGCTGGATAGCCTAGTATTTGAACTAGAAAGTATGAAAAAACGCTAGTTCCTCAGGGAGAAACTAGCGTGAAGTGGAAAGATTTTCCACTTCTATCGGTTGAACTCAAACCTACGTCCCGTGGCTACCCGTGGGACAAATGCTGGCGTATATCCGGCTCTGGTTCGACCACCTGCGGTGACTGTAGCACTTGCTGAGGCGTTCCCCTCATTCCGTGTTTCCGCGGGATTTGCGGGAAGAAAGATCGGCTCTCCATTCCTCCCATACAACCACTGGCCATCCATCTGAACCACCCGCCCGTCCTGCAATAGGACAGGGTTCTGGGGTTCTTCGGGAGGTCGAGTCGTTGCGGCTGTTGCAGGTGCGACCGGCGCATTTCCAGCTTGGGCTTGAGGCTGGAGACTTGTCGAAATCCCTCCCTGTGCCTGCGCTCCCACAGATATTGCTGCGGTAGCGATGGGCTGCTGTTGCTGGATGGCCACCCGCTGTTCCTTTAGGGCATTTACGAGGGCCACCACCGTCGGTACCTGGGGCACGAGCTGTTGTGCTCCAAGCGTGCCCGCCTCAACGGTAATCGCCTCCCTGTAGGCTCCGTCTCCACTGGAGGTCTTCCAGTTGGCGTCGACGATGATCCGATTGGTTTCCGGCATCCGAACGAATCGGGTGTCGGGAGGGGCTACTGGCGTAACGGGGCTTGCCGCAGGTGCCGCCGGTTGAGAGGTGGTACCTACTGGCGCATTTCCAACCGTGGGTGCAGGCGGAGTGTTCGCCGACGCGGCCGCCTGAGCCAGCTGATTTGTCTTAAAGGCTGCCATCATCCTCGTCATCGTGGCATCCAGGTCAGCTTGTGTAATCCCCGTTGGCGCGCTGCTTGGGGTTGGCGCAGGTGGTGGGGTCGCTACCGCAACTGCCACCGCGCTGTTTCCCGGAGCGTTAGTCGAGGCTTGGGCCTGCACTACCGCCTGATTGGTCATCCCGACTGGCACCTGTGGAGCTGCTGGCTGCGTGGCGAGGACTTTAAGCTGTTCCTCAAGCTCCAGGATTCGCTTTCCAAGGGCTTGTGCCTCCCGTCGTTGCCTCACCACATCTGGAGACGGGGCAGATGGACTTGACGCGTTAGTTTGCATCGCCAGTTGTTTTCGCGCTTCCTCCGCACCCTGCCTAACGGCGTCCTCCAACTGCGCCTTCATGTTTCCGCGCTCTTTCTCTCGCTCCGATTCGATGTCCTGGATCCTTTTCTCAAAGGCTTCCCGTTCCACTCTTTGAGCCTCCCGAATTCCTTCCAGTGCCTTTTGCGAACTTGAGTTCGCCAAGGCGTCTGGTTCGGGTTCGCGAATTGGAGGTTCCAACAAGAGCCCATCAGTGTCGATTTTCGGGATTCCTGGACTCATGGCGGCCCCCCTTGTTGAGCTTGTCGCAAGTAGGGGAGGAGCATTGGTGTCTCCTGCTGTGTCCGCCTTTTTCACTGGCGACGGAGGCGTACCGACGATGTGGTCGGTCGTAATGCGGGTACTCGATGCCACCTGAGGATTTGTCGTTCCCATAGTGGTAGCAAGTGCATTGCTCTCGGCGAGACCGTTCGACCCATTTTTCCGTGGAGCAGTGAATCGCGGGAATCCATTGGTGTCATTTGTCGCGACGCCGCTTGTTCGTGCCGCCAAGTTTGTCCTTGTTCCTGGAGTTGGTGTGTCGGATTCTTCAGACGGCCACCGCCATACGGTTACGATGAGGAGAATACCCACGAGAGCGATGAGCCCAAGCAGGTTCTTTGTCTTTGTTGTCATAGAACGGGGAGTTGAGTTTTTTGGTTGATGGTTGACTGCAGTTTTTACTGACCCCTCTGTATCCCTCTGGAAGCACTCTAGCATTTTTAACCCATATTGTCAATGGTGCGCTTGGTACCGCACGAGGTGCACAAATGACCCAATGTATTAACTACTTTTCGATGGATAAGCAATAAAAAACGCGCGAACTTTCGTTCGCGCGCGACCCGACAATGTGCAACTCAAAACCTTTCCCAGTCCATGCTGTTGCCTGCCCTGATCACCACTGTTTCCTTCCAGGATCCCCTGTCCTTCCTTGTTCCAGCGATGACGAAAACTGTCGTTCCGTCTGGAAGCTCATCCACTGATAGGGGGATGGGCTTTACGGTCGAGCGGAGCCATGTGATTGTGGTGCCATCCGCCACGTTTGTTTCCACACGGGTGTTCGATTCCGGAAGAATCGGCGTTTCAGCCGGCGGGAGAGTGGTGATAATTTGCGGCTTCTCCATCATCTCTCGCGTCCATTTGGTGAAGCTCTTGAAGAAGCTTTGCACCCCTTCCATAATCGAGGCAGTTTTGGTATCCACGTACTTCTCAAGCGACTCCCGGTTTCGTTCCGAAGCCTCCTCGACAATCGCGAGGAACTCTGTTCGACTTGCCTCCGAAGCCTGCCTTAGAGACTTTTGAACCATCGCTTGTAATTCGACAGCGAGATTCGTCTGCCACCGTCCTTGCTCTGCGGCGGCACGACTCGTGAGTGCAACCTCGAAATCCAAACGGCGAGTCTCGTCCTCCTTCCTCGACGCGGCCTCAGAGGATTTTAGTCTCTCGAAGAGGTTTGTCTCCAGACGTCCTCCTTCAGCGACAATCGCTCCAGACACTAAGTCGGCTACTCGCGACTGCGTTTCCGCGTGAAGCTTCAAGCGCTCCGTCGCGCGGGCTTCCTCATAGGCTTTAAGCGTGGCAAGAAGTTCTTTCCTACCTTCGCCGAGTTCCGCGATCTTCCCTCCGAGTCGCCCTTCCGCTTCGAGGAGCTTGGCATCGCTTGTTCTGGATAACGTTTCCACAATTTGCGCGAGGTTCGTGTGAGCCAATGTTCCTTGAGGTAAAGGCTCCAACTTACGGGCTTCCAGCGAGACGAGAGCTTTCGCCACAAGCCGCTTCAACTGCGCAACCTCAACTTCTAGTTCCGTGTTGACGACCGAGATAGACGCTCTCGTTTCCGGCGTCTTTCCGGTGGTGTCTTGCGGACCAGTCGCCGTTCTCTCTTGAAGAACTGACTCTTGGCGTAGGCGCTCCGCGTCTTCTTCAGCTTCGCCAGGATGACCCGCCCCAAGTTCAGGGGGCTCCGTATTGTAGTGCTGAGGAAACTCTCGAGTAAATCGATCCGCCTCTTCTTTCGCATACTCGCGAATGTGAGGAGAAACTTTCGATACGGTCGCACTCGTTTGTCTCTTGAACCAGGAAACGCAACGGTCTCTGAATATAAACACGGCGACTGCGAGTCCAAGGAAAACAAGAACTGTCAACCTTATCGCGTGCCCTCGATGTGGAGGCGGAGGTTGTGCGGAGTGCGCCGGCGAATGGAATGCTCCAGGTTCGTACACGTTGCATCGAGCTCCGCAAGCCTTCAGGTCAGCAATAATCTCGGCGTCCGAAAACTTTGCATGACGTGCAGGAGGTTGGGTAAAGGGAGCCGTAGAAGGAAGTGGATCAGTCGGTCTTTCATTTACGTTAGTATTCATGCTACTCTGTGTTGTAAGCATCTTTTTGAAGAGCTTTTGTCGTGGTTTGGAAGTTGGAAAAGAAAATTGCCTCATTTGGCCCAACACATGGATACCAAACTTATCGACAAATGTCAAGTCCCAAAAATCAAGGAGCGAAGCGACTATGATTTTTGAGGATGCCGCAATGTCCTCATTGCGGCGCCCAATGCTTCTCCTTACCCATCGCCTCGGATTCCTCAATCCTTCACCCTCGGAGACTCATGGAAGGATTGGGAGATGCCCCGACGTTGCGTCGGGGCGCCCAATCTTGAGGATCTCCACAAAAAAGCTAAGTCTTGGAAAGACTTAGCTTTTTCGTTTGTAGCTTTGATATTGAAGTTTTACGCCACGTGATCTCGCTCTTCTTCTTTTTCATCTTGCTTCTTTTTTCGACGAGCGAAGAGAATACCGATAAAAATCGCAAGTATGAGACCAAGGATGATAAGGAAGGGCCCCGTGATCCATGAGAGGAGGAGCGCGGCGAGAAGACCAAGGCGGGATTTCGTCACTTCAAGTGGAGGGCAGGAGAGCGTAAGTATGCTCTCTCCCGAGGTCACCACCACTTTGGCATTTTTGACACCTTCTTTCTCGTACGCTTTTCGGGTAGTGCTCGCCTCGCCTGAAAGTTCCTCGTCTCCTGTCCAGAGGAAGTCATAGGTTCCGGTTCCGCCCACGGCAGACGCGCGCCAAACTACTTCGTCATTTACGCGCGCTTCCTTTGTTGAGATCGTACAAAGACCTTCAAGTCTCGGCAAAGAGGGAAGTGTCGGTGTAGGGGGAATCGGCGTAGTAGGTTTTTGAATAACGGGAATTTTGTGAGCGACGGTGACCGCATTGGTGCAGGGAGCCACAATTCGCTCATTACCCTTCGTGACGGTAAGCATCGCCGGTTTGATCCCGAGTGTCGTATAGGTTTTTGTCACCAGAGGGCGATCGCCGCTAAGCCCATCCGTGCCATCCCACATGTAGGTGGTGGAGGCGGTGATTCCCGAAAGGATCGCGAGCCAAGTGACGCTCTCGCCCGGAGCCGCTCGCTCCGGAGTGGCGTAACAGGAAGCGCCAAATCCAGGCTCCCGGAACCCCGGAGTCGCGGATCCTTGGATGAGTACCGTTCCGCAAGAAACCGTAATCGCCCGATTGCCAGAGGTCACCGTGAGCGTTCCCAATTTCTCTCCATTTGTCGCGTACGCCTTAAGCGTGGTACTCACATTTCCTGAAAGCCCATCGGTTCCATTCCAGTTGTAGAGGTACGCGCCGGAACCACCCGACACCGAAGAAACCCAGGTTACCGTTTGGCCGACGTTCGCGGCAAGAGACGAAGGGGCGCAGGAGACAGAGACGCCTGAAGCCACTGGTCGGCCAGAACTGTAACCCCCGCCAATTCCTCTAGGTCCGACTGATACCGCAGGCACATAAGCTGGCGTGTAGGCAAATAGATTTGAAGGTATGGCAAACCCAATAAGCACCGCAAGCGTAAGAAGCGCGCGCACTGATGTCTTAATGTTGGTCATATTTTTCATATCCAGCATTATATCAGATAATCTAGCTTTGTCAATGCCTCGCGGTAACTTTCTGCATCCCTCGAATAGTGGCCTTAATTCCTCCTTTTCTAAAGGAGGTGTCCGAGTCTTCGAGGACGGAGGATTTTGGAAATCCCTCGGCATCATCAGAATGAGCCACTCCCTTTAGGAAAGGGAGAATAAGAAGTGTGGGCTTGGGCTATCTCTCTCTCACTACTTACTACTATCTACTTTCTACTTACTTGCACTGGGTGTGGACAACACTCCGACAAAGCGATGTATCCTGTGCTACCATATACACATAGCGGTCGCTCTCTTATTTTTATTTGATTTGTTCTCACCATCCATGTCTACGTCAGTTTCGTTTTTTCGAACATCGGCGCTTGCGGTTGCGGCAATGATGTTTGTCTTTCCCGCACTCGCTAGTGCGGATACCGCCGAGGATTTTGGTTCGATTCCCTCTAGCCCCGCAGGTAAAGTCACGCTTTCGGTACAGATGGGTACGGCGGTCTCAAAGGGGAATGTGGTGAACGTACCGGCGGGTACGCCGATTACGCTTGTGTGGACAGTACCTACGGGCTGGAAAGGGTGCTGGAGCAATTGGCAGAGCGCGGCTATTACCGCGAGCGGCAGTTTGCGCGGGAACATTCCGGCAGGACAAGCGAGGCGCGCGTTCATACTCACCTGTTTCGGTGTTGGACAGTCGCAGACAGTCGCCTTAACAGTCAATGTCGTTAAGCCAGATCTCACGGTTTCTAGTTTTACCGGTAGCGCCACAGCTGTCGGACCTACCCCTGCGGTTCCCGCTGTTCCAGCAAATCCAAACGCCAATCCTCCCGTGGAGGCCCGCCGCGCCATTCCCGCCAAGTCGAATAAAGGTCTCTATTATGCCGGAACTCCCGGCACGGGAGCGGCGTCGGGTGGCATCGTGCTCAAGGCAACGGCAAAAAATAGCGGAAAGACTCCCGCTGCGTCAGGTGGATTTGTATTCGCCAAATATGAATGGGCGCAAACTACTACGCCTACCAAAGCAGGTACCAGCTGGCAGTTGTTGAAGGAAGGATTCATTGACACTCCTATTGCCCCTAATAAAACCGGGGTAGTAGATGAGTATAGTCACGCAGCAACTCCGGGTGGACCTTACTATTTCCGAATTACCCTCGATTCGACTGGAGTGGTAAACGAGGCAAAGGAGGACAACAACATGAGAATCATCGGGCCGTACACCTTCGTGGCTCGGTAGTTGGCACCGCAAGGAAATGCTATTTCTCCTAAAATATTTACGTGGCGGATGCGCTCTCGCGCTCGTTGCCCTTACCTTACCCGCACTCACGGAAGCCGCGACCTTTCCTACGTCACTTGCGATCATAAAATCGGTCGGCCTCAAGGTCGGAGTGCAGGTAGATGGCCAGGGAGTGAAATCTCCCGCCGTCGTAGGTGCAAACACGGATTTCACGATTATCTGGAGCACGGCTCCAAATACCGCCCTTGGGTGCGTCGGCAACTTCGCGGAGGGTCCGCTTCCGCCGTCAGGGTCGGCAGTGGGTTCCATAACAGCTTCTCGATCGTTTGTCATCACCTGCTACGGACGCGGAGCGGCACAAACCGCCACCCTGCAAGTGAACGTGGGCGTAGCCGATCTTGTCGTGTCTTCATTTTCGGCTACTGGCCTCAAGAGCGCGAAAGGGCAGAGAGGATCCTACCTTGCGGGCCCGTATACTCTGAAAGCCAGCATAAGGAACGCGGGGAAGCTTAAGATCGGGGTGCCGTTTCGCGTTAAGTATCTTGAAAGCGCTGACGGGCAAGGCAATTGGATCAGCATAAGTGAGAAAACAATCCTAGCGATGCCTGGGGCAGTGACGATCACCCTCGACCCTCTACTTCGACAGGGAAATGCCGGCGTGGGCGCCCGCTATTATCAAGTATGTCTTGATACCGAAAATAAAGTGAGCGAAGCTAAAGAGGACAACAATTGTTCAAGGGTACTTGGCCCTTATTCATTTGTCGCCGTGCCGTAGAGAATTTTACTCCTTCCACACCACCGCCTCTTGCAGTTGTTCTATGCAAGGTTCTACCAGTTATTCCCATCTCTAGTTCACGTCATTCGGTATTTAGCAATAGTGTACGAACGTACACTATTGCTAAACCCCGAAGGGAGCTGTCCCGCATAAAGCAGGATATGTGTGAATACTGACGAAAGACAGTATCACCCCAGCACCAAAGGATAAACGGGCACGCGCTTCGCCCTGGGATGGTGTGGGGTTGTATTTCACATTCCGCTCTAAAACATCGCGGGTGAAATACAAAAAAAGAGCGGAGAGTAGGTGAACTGATTGAATCAGTTGCCTTTCTCTCCGCCCGTTGCGTCTCAATTCCAGGCCACTAGGCCTTCGGTCCCACTCCCGCCACAAGGTCGGTGAGAGTGGATACCGCGTTCGTTATCCGCACCTCGATGAATCGGGTGTGGATCGGAAACGACGTTCCGCCCGGCTTTCGCTCCAGAATCTCCGTCCCGTTGATCCTGATCTGGAGCCCGAGCCCTGCCGGTGCAAATTTCACCGACTTTCCCAAGGGCTTCGGTATTCGTGGGCTCCAGAGCTCGTTCGTGAGCTGTAGGATATGCTTCTCCGGATTTTTCAGCCCGCACCAGATTTCCGGTGCCGCGGCTTTAGTTGGCGTTGGCGCGACCTTCGCGCCCATGCTTTGCGCCGGTTCCGCCGCGGGCACAGAAGTCATTCGTGCCCGTACCTGTTCGATGGGCACGACCTCGACGACCCGTACGTTGCTTTCCCGGAACTTCATGAGCATCCAGATTCCAAGGAGAAGCGCGATGACGCAGAGTGCTGGCATAAGCCAACTCCTCTTTTGCCCCGCGTGATGATCCGTCGAGGCCTCCGTCGCGTGATGATTTCCTGCTTCACGCGCAGACATCTCCTTTATCGCCTTGGTCACCGCCGATCCAATCCAGAATACAATCGCTATGCCAAGTGCGGCAAAGATAAAGAATGCTGGATTGTTCAAGGGGTTGCTCAAGTTTTCGTTGAGGATCCTTGACCAGAGTCCCACTCGCGCTTCTACCTGCCTGAATGTCAGCGTTTCCGGCGACGCTTTGAAGTAATAAGCAAACGGGTTCAGGCTTGGGAAGAGATGAGCAATCAAGTATAGTAACAGGACTACTACCATTCCCGCTTGTGCCAGCCGACTCCAGATGTTTTTGTAGGCTCGATTGAGCCATATTGCCGACACCCCCAAAACGGAGAGCACAAGCAATGTAACACTTGGTCGTGGCAGTGCCGCGTAGAAGAAAAACCCAACGGCTTCGATTACCAGTACAAAGCGCACTGCCTCCATGTATCTACCGATCGCCTTTCGTATGGACTCCATAAGCTCCGATCCGATTCCTCGAACTTCCCGTAGAATCCCGATGGGTGAGAACCACTGATACCAGCGTAGATCATTCTCAGTTGTTCTCGCGTTCGCTGTCCCTCCACTCGGTGTGGTCAGTGTACTGATGACGGATCCGAGAGGAGCTGCCATGAGTCCAAGAGCGGCAGAAAGGATTAACCCCGCGATACCCCCCATCGCTACCAATATCCTCCATAGCGGCTCCGTCCCAGCGAGCCAAGATACAGACGTGGACATCTCGTACGTGGCAATGCCCAACAGCATAAACAGCATTGGAATCGCCATTGCGAACAGAGTGAAGCGCTCGAGAGCGCGAAGGTATGGCCCCGCCGTTGCCGGTGTGACCACCCCAATCCATCTGAATCCTTGACCTATGCCGGAGAGCAGTAACTTGAAGAACCGTATTATTGCATTCATTTCTTAATTTCCTTTCGTTTCGAAGTTATTTTGGTTCTTAGGGTTTTGAGAGCCAGTGCCACGCCATCCCAATAAGGGATCGGCGCTGTGGTCCTCTTGCCGCAACTTTCCTTTCCAATGCCTGATTTGCCGCCTTCCAACGTGCAACCTGTTGTTCCAACTCATGGTTTACAGGTCCCAGCGTTTTTTCTGCAGCCTTGTCCAGGTAGCGCGCCGTTTCGTCGAGGCGCTTAGTGAGAGGCACCTTCGGCTTTTCCGGGCCCGGACTTTCCTTTGGACCTTCGAGGACAATTCTCTTAAGCTTATCCCTCGCAGTCGCTTCTGCCTCAAGCTGTTTCAGCACAGCCTCCATCGCTCCGGGATCAAAAGCGTCGGTGGAACCCAGGACATCGTCACAACGCTTCAAGAAGGCCTCATCGATTTTGACGATGGCTTTGACAAGCGCATCGTCTAGACCTGTAGTAGATGTTTTCTTTTTCTTGTCTGACCCGTAGAACTTCTCTCTGAAGCCATCCAGAAAGTCCGAAAACTTCCTTAAGGTAGTCTTCATCGGTTCACCGACGTGTTCGGCTGCCGATTCAACCTTTCCTGACAACATTCCCAGACCATAGTTGAAGACCTGAAGTCGGAAAGTGCTATCTTTCTTTACGGCTTTGTCGGCCGCTTCTACAGCGGAGTCAACAAGCTTGTCAATCTGTGGGTCGAGTAACCCTGCAAAGGTGTTGAGGTCAAGCTTGACGTTAAACACCCTCTTGAAGATACCCACAAGTTCATTGGCCTCGGCTGGTGTTTCGGGTTCGACTGTTGTTGTAGTGGGGCTGGGTTTTGCCATGCATGTCTTTCTAGACTCGGCTGTTTGGGCCGAGTCGTTTGGTTGTTTTGGTTATGGTTTTGTCAAAGGGCGTGACCGCCACTTTGACGGTTCATTGATGGGCATACTATCACACTTTCGTGCGGAAGTCAATACCCTGAAGTGCTGGAATAGCCCTGTATTTAAGCTTTTCTTCAGATTTTGAAAGCCATTTTTCTACGGGCGGGAGCTTTGCTCCGTCCCAAACTCAAAAAACTCGTTATGGGAGGGAGAGGACTTGAACGTTACTCGTTCAGTACAGGTTTTCCATCCCGACATAGCGTCGGGATATGGGAGAACCTTTTCAAGTCCTTTCCGAAAAGCGCCCGCGCTTTTCTCCGCCACTCAAAATATATTCGCTTCGCTCTTTATTTTATGGGCGGGAGAGGAATCTTGAGTCTTACAGACTCTGTTCAGGTTTCCCATTTTCTCGCTTTCAGAAAAGCTCAAAAATATGGGAGAACCTTTTCAAGTCCTCTCGCGCAAAGCAAGTAGTTGCTTTGCTCCGTCCCAAACTCAAAAACTCGTTATGGGCGGGAGAGGACTTGAACCTCCATGGATTGCTCCACTGGTTCCTAAAACCAGCGCGTCTACCATTTCGCCACCCGCCCTTTTGTGAAGTATGAAGTACGAAATATGAATACTGGACCCCAAAGCTGAGAGATGCGAGCTACCTGATTCCTAATTCAGTATTCATACTTCGCATCTTCGCTTCTTGTCCGCCCAGTAGGGATCGAACCTACGACCTTATCCTTAAGAGGGATCTGCTCTACCAGCTGAGCTATGGGCGGGAATGCTCCGCTACGTTATAGCATAATTTCTTCAGAAATTAAACCTTAGCTGAAGCGGGGAAGATGATATCCCAAAGCGCGCCCGCGACATTACGCGGTTCCCCTTCGAGAGGATAATGATGAAGATCGATGAAGGGGAGCGAGTTGCACTCGATGACTCCACTTCGCGGTTGCTCCTGCCACGGGACGCGGACATCCCCCATAATAAAATCAACGCCGACCAGGGGGTCCTGAAGCAGTTCACCTATTGTTTCGAGGAGTTTCCTGTTCTCGGGATGCACGCAGTCGGTAAGATCGGTCGTGCTCGCCCCAATGCCGCGGCTCACTTTCTGATTGAGAAAGATGAGTTGCCCTTTTTGGGGAATACTCTCCAGCCCGAGGTTCTGGCGAGCGAGTTCTTGCTTTGCCTCCGCGTCAAGGACGATAGGGTGGAACGTCGGGCCAT
>MHRI01000009.1:33676-38893 GCA_001820935.1 Candidatus Taylorbacteria bacterium RIFCSPHIGHO2_01_FULL_51_15
CGGCGGCTCTCGGCGAATCACCGCAGCGAGTTTCCCCCCGATGAGCGTGCCGCGGTGCACGAAGCCGGAGAGCTCCTCTTCGATGAGCGCGAGAGGGGAGAGCACCTTGGCGCTCCTAAACGCGGCAATGAACTCTTTTTCATGCGCTAGGTGGATTGTGGTATGGCGACTCCGCGAGCCGCTGTAGGGCTTCACGATGACCGGCTTTTTGAGCGAGCGGAATATGTCGAGAGCTTGCCCTAGGGAAAAAGCCGATGCGCCGCTGGCAATCGGGATTCCCGCCTCGCTAAAACGTTTCCGCATAAGCGGTTTATTATCCATCCAGTAGAGTGACTTGGCTTCGGGACCTATGGGGCGGGGGAGTCCGTCGAAGCATATGGTTCTTCCTTCGTGTGTCGCGATAAAGAGATCCTTCACCGGACCGGCGCGGTACATGAGCATTTGAATGCCGCGCCGCTTTGCCTCAACCCAAAAACAGCGCGTCCGATCGCTATCGCTCTCGCGTATTTCGGTATCGAGTTTCCCAACGCGCAAAAAGGCAAGTGTGCGAAGGAGTGCCGGAGCGACGATATCAAACCATGAGAAGGATCGAGGCGGGAGGAGGACTCGGGTGAGATAATCGAACGGTTTTAGCATGGGCTTCATAAAGAGACTCATGTAGGAAGATACGCGGATGACGGTATGGTTCACCTGCGCGGGCTCGCACTCTTTGCAGATTTTCCTCACCCCGCGAGTCTTTCGATTGAAATCAGATTTTTGTGCTGGAAACATGTTGTTTTCTCAATTATGTTGTTTCTTAATTAGTGGGGCGTATTCAGACGCTTTCTCGAGGCATTTCGCGCAGGTAACGATACTACTCAAGATCTTTCGCATTTAGCAATAGTGTACGAACGTACACTATTGCTAAAGTTAAGAGTGCTTAGTGAATAACATACCAAATGAGCCAGAGTACAAAAAGATGCCCCGGGTAAAAGGCGTAAAAGAAGAGACGGGGAAGTACGCGTCCGCGCTGCCCATTGTACAGAGCAATAAGCGGCACGCTCATGGCGGCATACGTTTGGATGGAGATGACCCCCCATAGAAAGCGAACAAGTACCGGAATCTGTGGAAGCAGCAATAATACCGCAATTCCCCATTTTCGATGGTAGAGGATAAGACGGCTAAGGGGAACACTCATGACGCCGTACACTCCATAGTCGAACCCGAGGAATTGGGCGAGACCCGCGATTAGGGCGATTGCGGGGATGGAGGAGGCGAGTGGCAGCTTATCCCAAAGTGTGACCGCGAAGAGGCCCGCGGCGAGCGTGAAGAATATGTTCAGATCGTTGGTCGTCCCGTCCGTGGCAAATCGAAACAGCATGTATACCGGCTGTGAAATAGCCGCAAAGGCGAGTAGCCTCACGAAGTATTTTCGCAGGTTGCTGGTCCGCTCGTACCCTTCGGCGACAAGAAACGCGAAAAGGGGAAAAGCCATTCTCCCGATCATCCGAAAGACAATCTGATCGGGAAAGAAAAGAAATCCCACATGGTCAACGAGCATCGTCGAGAGGGCGATGAGCTTAAGGCTTGTGGAAGAAAGAGAAATCTTTTTCACGACTGTGAGCGAAATCTTACACGTTGCTCCTCACTGCGAATCCGCCTCGTCGCAGAGCGCCGATGCCGAGGGTGGGAATCGAACCCACACGACCTTACGGTCTCGAGATTTTAAGTCTCGTACGTCTACCAATTCCGTCACCTCGGCGCAATACTCTCCGAAACCAAACGCAAATTATTCTCCCTCGTCTTTATTAAGAGAGGAGGCCACGGGGGGACTTGCACCCCCGCATTGCGGTTTTGCAGACCGCCGCGTTACTATCTTCGCCACGTGGCCATGAGGTACCACCCTAACAATAAAGCAATTTGCGAACTTTTTCTAGGAGTTCGATAATTCATCGAGCTTCTGTCGGTTCTTTTCTCCAACATCAAGCGCGAAAGAGATATAGGGGACACGCTGTAGGGAGATGCGCTTCGAGATAAAGTCGCGGAGGGCTCCGCCCTGTCGGCTCGCGAATTCCAAAGCCTCTTTTTCCTTATCGTCCGGAAACACGGTGATAAGAACGGTCGCGGAGTCACCTCGCTTCGCCAAGTGGACATTCGTCACCGTAACGAGCGATGTTCGGTTCGATGCTTCCGCCATGAACTCCGCGGCGGCATGGCGAATGGCCTCACGCATTTTTTCGGCTTTTGTCGTTTTCATAGTAAATACGGTTAACGAATAGCGCACACGAATGGGGAAGTTGTAGATACGCTTCTGTATAGCGAGAGAGGAATGGGACACTCTACAGTCGAGGGGCGCTGCGGCGTGCCTTTAGTGTGTATCACTGCTCCACGCTCTTTGCTGCTTCAATGCGGTCACTCGGCATGATATCGATACTCGTCGAGACGAACGCGCCAAACTCGGCGCCTTGCGGAACGGAAGAAACCTTCTCCTTTAATCGCTGGAGTTCTCGAATTTTCCCCTTGCCGATCAGCGCTTCGCGACGAAAGATAGTAAACTCATCTCCCGTTTCGAGCATTCCCTCAAGCACCTTGCCGCCAATAACTTGTCTATCCTTCTCGGTCGTGAATATCTTCAAGATGCGAGCATTTGCCTTCATCACCGTTACCGTCACCTTCGGGGTGCGCTTCTTGACTAACGAACCCACCCATTCACCGAGCGCGTAGATCACATCGAAGGTTTGCACGGTAATCCCCCCGCGCTCGATAATGCTCTTTGCCGGCCCGTCTATTCCGACGTTGAATCCAACAATCGCTATCTCACCTCCGCCCTTCGCGCTCTTAAGGTCACTCTCGCTTATCGCGCCGATACCCCGAGCGACGATTTTAATCGGGACTTTCTCCGTTGCCTGTTTTTGCACTTCTGCTTCCACTGCCTCGAGACTTCCCGCCGTATCCGCCTTGATGACTAAGGGGAGGAGCGCCGTTTCCGCAAGAACCGTCGTCGCCGTGTTGTCGGGTCTCTTTCGTCTTTTTTCCTCCTCACCCTGCACAAGAGCCTCGGCTTCCCGCTTGGTCTCCACGAGACGACACGCGGCACCCGCGCGCGGCACATCGCTCCATCCCGCGATGACGACCGGCATACCCGGCTCGCCCTTTTCAATGGAAGCTCCCTGCACATTTTCAATGCGGCGCGTGGGGGTGAACGCGTTTTCCGCCACCAGAAACCCTCCCTTTTGGAGCACCCCTTCTTTAACGATGACGGTCGCGAAGATGCCCTTTTTCTTATTCACGTTCGATTCGATTACGAACGCGCGCATCGGCGCGCCCTCTACGCTGCCGATATCGTGAAGTTCCGCGACGAGAAGAATAAGATCGAGAAGATCACTCACTCCTTCGCCGGTTTTGCTTGAAATCGCGGCAAAGGGCACGTCTCCCCCGTAGCCTTCCACATAAATCTCATGTTCAGCGAGACTCTGCTTCGTGCGTTCCACATTCGCCTCGGGCTTGTCGATTTTTGTCGCGGCGACGAGATAGGGAATACCCGCTTTCTTTATGGCGAGGAGCGCCTCGACGGTCTGCGGCTTCACGCCTTCTTCCGCGGATACGATAAGGATCCCGATATCCGCGACAGTAGCTCCGCGGCTCCGGATTCCTTTAAAGGCCTCGTGTCCCGGGGTGTCGAGAAAGGTGATGCTTCGCTCCACGCCCTCTCTAGTCTTGTGCGCTACCTCATACGCGCCAAGGTGCTGGGTGATGCCTCCCGCCTCCTTTTCAACCACATTTGTCTTTCGAATGTAATCGAGGAGGGTCGACTTGCCGTGGTCCACGTGTCCGAGGATCGCGACTACCGGTGGCCGCGGAGTTTTCGTTCCTTTTTCAGTTTTTGGAATGTCAGTTGTCATAGTAATTTTGTGGGTCGTCACGGAAAACACAAAACGCAAACTACAAAAAGTCCAGACAAAGCTTCAGAAACTTCACAAAACACAGACCCGCCCAGTATCCAAACAAAACACGAACTTCCCAAAACACAAACTCATCTTCTGTTTGGATTTTTGGTTACTGTGATTTGTAATGTTGTTTGGCTTTTTGGATACTGTGCTTTGGTATGTTTGTTTGGTTTTTGTGTACTGTGATTTGTGTCTTTAGGAGCGCAACTTCTCCTTCGCTTCCCGTAATGCGTGCTTCTCCTCTTCCGTGAGTTCATATTCTGACTTCCCATTTTTGAGAGGCTTGGCGTAAATTCCCACTCTCTCGCGCGTGTAGAGTGTCGAGAGGATCACGCCGTTTTCTTTTTCGTCGAGGAAGGCAGTCGCGAAACTTTGATTCCCGCCTTCTCCCGTTCCCTTAAACGGATTGAACCTAACCGTCCCGATGCCGCGCACGCTTTTGCAAAGACGCTTCTCAACGGACTCCAGGTATACCTCAAGTTCCTTGCGAAACTTCCGAAACTTCTCGATATCGGAAGCATTCCGTATGATCACTTCTTCCAGACTCTTCCCACTCTTGCCTTTGAGTAGCCGGTACACCTTCCATTCGGTGTGGACCCCAAGAAGTATGGCAACAACCATACCGCCGGCAAAGATCGTGAGGAGTGTGTTCGTATCAAGCACCATAGGAGGGAAGTATACGTCAATATCGCTCTTTTATCCAGTAAAAAATAGACAGCCCGCCCCTTGCGAACTGTCTGAATTCCTATCAGTTACCCACCCAAACTAGCCTGCTAAGATTGTCCGCCCACGCAACTGTTGCACAAGCAACTCTCTGACCTGTTCTGTCTGCCGTGCCTTTACCATTCCTTCTGTCGCTTTAAGGAGGGCAAGGCCAACTTCTGGTTCAACCGCTAGAGCCGGCATCAGAGTCGTCATGAGCAGTTGGAGTGTTTCCTCGACAGTTGTTTTAATCTGAAGACTTTTCCAAGTAACACCCTGTGGAAATTCCCAGGCGAGTGTTCCTGCGTTTGGTGTGCACACCGTGATGGTATTTTGTTCAGAGTTCATAGTTATATGTTGAACATTTCGAACCTTTTGATATCATGTCCCTCTACCTATGTCAAGGAAACGAATTTACCTCGATTATGCCGCAACCACCCCGCTTGATTCACGCGTGAAAAAAGTGATGGAGCCGTTTTTCACAAATCCGCCAGCCGGCGGATTCGGCAACCCAAGTTCCATCCACGCCGAAGGAGTGGCGGCAAAAAAAGCATTGGACAGTGCTCGCACCTCTGTCGCGCGCGCCCTA
>MHRI01000009.1:38908-46032 GCA_001820935.1 Candidatus Taylorbacteria bacterium RIFCSPHIGHO2_01_FULL_51_15
GAACGGAAGCAAACAATTTGGCGATTTTCGGCGCAGTCGATGCGGCCCCCTCGAGGCGAAGAGTCCCGCACGTGGTGACGACCAATATTGAACACGCCTCCGTCCTCGAACCGCTTCGAGCACTAGAGCGGCAAGGACGAGTCGAAGTAACCTACGTTCCGGTGGAGCAAAGCGGTATCGTCAAGCCGGAGAAAATAATCGCGGCGATCCGGCCAAGCACGGTGCTCATCTCGGTTATGTACGCGAATAACGAAATAGGGACGATACAGCCTATTCGAAAGATAGGTCAATTACTCGCCCCCATTCGTAATTCCAGATTCATACTTCATAATTCACCGAATGGAAAACGGTATCCCGTTTTTCATTCGGATGCCTGCCAGGCCCCCTTGTATTTACACTGCCTCGTGAACGCGCTTGGCGTAGATTTACTTTCTCTCGACGCGCACAAAATCTACGGTCCAAAAGGGGTCGGAGCCCTGTACGTTCGACGGGGCACCGCGCTTACTCCAACCCTTCTCGGCGGAGGGCAGGAGAGGGGTCTTCGCGCAACAACCGAAAACATCCCCGCGATTGTGGGTTTGTCCGAAGCGCTTTTGATCGCAACTTCCGAGCGTGAACGGGAGTCAACGCGCATGAGGAAATTGCGGGACCATCTCTATTCTCTTATTCGCGCGAATAAGAAGATAGATGAGATCATGGTAGTGAATGGGAGTATGAAAGAGGGGGAGAGGTTGCCGAACAATTTGAATATCTCGCTCCTCGGAATCGACACCGAATTCCTCACTCTGCAGCTTGATGCCGCAGGCATCGCCGTCTCCACCAAAAGCTCGTGCCTCAAGGATGAAAAGGCATCATACGTCGTAGCGGCGCTCGATGGTGAGAGAGAGCGAGCTCTCTCCTCTCTTCGTTTTACTCTTGGGCGGGGTACAACCAAGAAGGATATTGAAGCGACTTCCAGTATATTTGGAAAGTTGCTTTCCTTCGAACATTGAATGCCTCCTTGCAGTTGTGTACTATGGGGAGGCATCCGGCCCTTAATTCGTATATTCGCCCGCCCAAACAACTGAAATCGTTCAGTCGGGTGGGCACAAATTCGTAATTCGTACTACATGGAAGGCCTCAATAAACAACAGCTTATTCTTCTCGCCCTGCTTGTCTCCTTCGTGACCTCGATCGCCACCGGCATCGTGACTGTTTCTCTCATGGATCAGGCGCCTCCCGCGGTGACGGAGACCATCAACCGCGTGGTCGAGAAGACAATAGAGCGCGTGGTAACCGAGCCCGCCGCGCAGAGCGCGTCGGTCGTGACGAAAGAGACCATCGTGGTCAAATCGGATGATGCCATCATAAGCGCCATCGACAAGAACACCGAGAGCGTTGTGCGCGTTCGAGAAGTTACCGGAGAAGGGCAAGGGACGTTCGCCGGTCTCGCGCTCGTCGTCTCGAAAGAGGGCCTGCTCGCGTCCGACATAAGCGTCGCGTACCGAAAGACCGACAGTCTCGGAAACGCCATCGCGGAGAGCTATCAGGGAGTGTTTCCTGATGGGCGCGTCTTCCCGCTGAACATCGTCCATTCAGACCAAAGCACGGGACTCATCTTCTTCCATGTGCTTTTGCAAGATAAGGAAAAGGGAGTCTACCGATTCAAGACGCCGGAGTTTGGCCTCGGCGAGCTGAAGCTTGGCCAGACGGTCGTGGCGCTCTCCGGAGACGAAACCAATTCAGTTTCCACCGGTATCATCTCGAACCTCATTTTGCGAACCGTCTCAAAACCGTCCGACACGTCGACCACGACGCCGCAGACGCACAAAGAAACAGTCTCCATTAAAACGGATATACGCTCGGCGGAGCTTGTCGCGGGCTCGATCCTTTTGAATCTCTCCGGGGAAGTCATCGGGCTTGGTGTCGGTGCGCAAAATTCCAATCGTAACGCGTTTTTGCCGATACAGAGAGTGCTCGAACTTGCCTTGAAAGTAGCGGTACCGCCGAATTGAACTGCCGAGAGCTTTTGGAGGCGCGTTTTTTTATGCTAGTATTGTAAAGCCAGATATTTTAGGCATTTTTCACTATCATGCCCCCATTTCATCACTTCACCACGAAAGCGAAAGAGGCCATTCGGCGAGCGCATGAGCTCGCTATTGAGCGTGGACAGAACCATGTGAACCCGCTCCACCTTCTCGCGGCGCTCCTTTTGCAGGAAGAGAGCATTGTCATTTCGATTTTGGAGAAACTTGAAGTAGATACGGTACTGCTTACCGATTCCATCCTCGAATCCATAGAAGGGACCGACAGCGCTCCCGTGCTCTCGCCGTCCTACCAGATCTACCTCACGCCGGAGCTCGCGCAGATACTCGAGAACTCGAGCAGAGTAGCCGCGTCGCTTAAAGATGAATTCGTCTCGACCGAGCACCTTTTTCTCGCGGTGTTCGACGTCGGCGGAACCGCGCGCGAAGTCCTCGCCCGCTTCAAACTGGAGAAGGCGAGCCTGCTTCGAGTTCTCGAGGAGCTTCGACAGGGACGCCTGACCGATGTCGCCACCGCGAGCCCGAAACGATATAAGTTCTTGGCGAAGTTCACTCGCAATCTCACCATTCTTGCTCGAGAGAACAAACTCGATCCGGTGATCGGGCGCGACCAGGAAATTTCCCGTATCATCCAGATTCTTTCCCGCCGCACCAAGAACAATCCCATCCTCATCGGAGAGGCGGGTGTGGGAAAAACCGCCATTGTCGAAGGACTCGCGCTGCGTATGGCGCAGGGCGACATTCCCGAATCGCTGAAAGATAAAGAGCTTGTGTCTCTCGACCTCGGACTTCTCATCGCCGGAACCAAGTATCGCGGCGAATTCGAGGAGCGCCTCAAGAACATCATGAAAGAGGTTGAAAAATCCGAGGGTAAGGTGATCATGTTCATTGATGAGATCCACACCATCGTCGGTGCCGGTGCCGCCGAAGGCGCCATGGACGCTTCGAATATGCTGAAACCCGCGCTCGCGCGAGGAGAGCTTCGAGCTATCGGCGCGACGACGCTTAAGGAATACCAAAAGCATATTGAAAAGGATCCGGCACTCACGCGCCGCTTTCAACCCGTGTTCGTCGCCGAGCCCTCGGTTGAAGACGCGATCGCGATCCTGCGCGGTCTTAAGGAGAAGTACGAACTCTACCACGGGGTGCATATCACTGACGAAGCGATCGTCGCGGCGGTAAACCTCTCCGCCCGCTATATCACCGACCGCTATCTTCCCGATAAGGCTGTCGATCTCATCGACGAAGCCGCGTCATCGCTCAAAATTTCGCTCGAAAACATGCCGCCCGTGCTTGAGGAGACGAGACGCAAAGTCATGCGCCTTGAGATTGAGAAAGAGGCGCTCAAAAAGGAGGCCGACCCGTCTCGTCACGTCGGCGGAGCGGAAGCGGGGGCGTCCAAACAGGCGAAGTCGCGAATTAAGGAGATCGAGACGGAGATTGCCGATTTGAAGGAGAAAACCGAGGAAATTGAACTCAAGTGGAAGAACGAGAAGGAGACGCTCGCCGAAATCAAGAGGGCGAAAAAAGAGTTGGAGACACTTCGCATTGACGCGGAACACGCCGAGGCGAGAGCCGACCTCTCGAAAGCCGCGGAAATCCGCTACGGGAACATCCCACTTCTCCAGCGCGAACTCGAAACAAACGTCAAGCGTCTAAAGAAACTTCAGAGCTCTCGTCGCATTCTCAAGGAGGAAATTATGGGCAACGATATCGCCGAAATTGTCGCCAAGTGGACGGGCATCCCGGTCATGCGCATGATCGAGGAGGAAGCCTCGAAGCTCGTGCGCATCGAAGACGAGCTCCGGGGACGCATCATAGGACAAGACGACGCGCTGAAGCGCGTTTCGGACGCGATCAAGAGAAGCCGTGCCGGCATCTCCGACCCGAATCGTCCAATAGGATCGTTCCTGTTCCTCGGGCCGACCGGTGTGGGGAAGACTGAACTTACCAAAGCGCTCGCGGAGTTTATGTTTAACGACGACCGCGCGCTCATTCGCGTGGATATGTCGGAGTTTATGGAGAAGCACGCCGTTTCGAAGCTCATCGGCGCGCCGCCGGGCTATGTCGGATACGAGGAGGGAGGGACGCTTACCGAGACTATTCGCCACCGGCCGTACGCGGTCGTCCTCTTCGACGAGATCGAGAAGGCGCACCCGGAAGTCTTCAACATTCTGCTCCAGATACTCGACAACGGCAGACTCACCGACGCGAAGGGGCGAGCGGTTAACTTCCGCAATACCATCGTGATTCTGACATCGAACATCGGAGCCCAGTTTATCGATAAAATGGAGAAGGTCGGCTTTTCGGTGAAAGGCAAGTCCACTGATTATGAGGACGCGAAGAGCAAGGTAACCGCGGCGCTGAAGGACCACTTCCGCCCTGAATTCCTCAATCGCCTCGACGACATTATCATCTTCGATATCTTGAGCAGGGAGGCGGTCGGAAAGATTGTCGCCATTCAGCTTCGACAGGTTGAAGAGCGCCTGCATGCCAAAGAAATCTCGCTTTCCGTCGCGCCCGAAGTCTATGACTATCTCGCGAAGGAAGGGTACAACCCGCAGTATGGAGCCAGGCCCCTGCGGCGGCTCATTCAAAATAAGATTCTCAATCCCGTCGCGTCCCTCATCATTTCAAGAGGTCTTGAGAAGGGTGGCCTCGTTTCACTTTCGATGAAGAACGACGATATTCAATTCGACGTGAAAAAAGGGCGGAACGGGAAAAACGGGCATGCCAAAGGAGTTAAAAGTGATGTGATCGTCGGCGAGACCGCGCACGCGAAGAAATAATTCTCTTCTTCCATTTCCTTCCGTATCTTTTCCTTGCGCGCGGGAATCTATCTCAGATAACCGAGAGGCATTGAGAGGTAGCAAGAAATTTGCTACTATCCTTTTGTTGCGCCGGTCGTATAGTGGCAATTACATGAGACTGTAAATCTCACGGCCTTTGGCCTTCGGTGGTTCGAGTCCACCCCGGCGCATCCATGACTTCGCTTGTGAGTGAAAAAAGGGGTCTTCGAACGTGGATTGAGGTTGATCGGCGGGCGATTTTGCATAACCTCAACGTATTTCGAGATCTAATTTCAAAGAAGACGAAATTGATGGCCGTGGTCAAATCAAACGCCTACGGCCACGGGCTCGTGGATTTTTCACGAGAGATGGAGAAGCTTCGCGCCGACTTTCTTGGCGTTGATTCGATCACCGAGGCGCGGACTCTTCGCAGGGTGGGGGTGAAGCTCCCCATCCTCGTCCTTGGCTATACGATGCCGGGACTTTTGAACGAGGCGGCAGAGGATGACATCTCTCTCACCGTTTCTACTTTCGAAACACTTAACGCGATAGGGAATGCAAAACTTTCAAAGCCGCTCAGGGTTCACCTCAAGGTAGACACAGGTATGCATCGCCAAGGATTTTTGGCGGCAGACCTGCCAAAAATCCTTGGCAAGTTAAAAGTTGAAAGTCCAAAGTTAAAAGTTGAGGGACTCTTCACCCATTTCGCCGCCGCAAAAAATCCGGCCTTTCCCAAGGATGTGGAAAGGCAAATGCTCGAGTTTGAGAAATGGATGCGCGCCTTCAAAAAAGCCGGATATACGCCGATTACGCACGCCGCCGCGAGCGCGGGAGTTATGCTCTTTCCAAAATCACACCTCGATCTTGTTCGGGTGGGCATGAGTCTCTATGGGCTGTGGCCGGCGCCGGAAGTTCGCGAAGTCTTACAGGAGCGAATCGAGCTCCGGCCCGCGCTCGTTTGGAAATCACTCATTACGGAGGTAAAGAAACTTCCGAAGGGAAGTCGCATAGGGTACGATTTGACCGAAACACTTGTCAAAGACTCTTCCATCGCTATTGTTCCCGTGGGGTATTGGCACGGCTACCCCCGCGCGCTTTCGAGCATCGGCTCTGTAGTGGTTCGAGGGAAGGAGTGCCGTGTGCTTGGCCGCGTCTCGATGGATATGCTCACGATCGATGTAAGCGCTGTCAAAGGTGTCCGCGTGGGAGATGAAGTCATTGTCATGGGGGGAAAAGATGAGCTTCCCGTTTCTGCGGCAGGACTTGCTCGATCCTTGGATGCCTCGTGGTACGAAGTCGTCACTCGGCTCAACCCTCTCATCAAACGCATCTACGTATAGTCTCGAATCATACCCGAATTCAGACTCGAATTTGATTGTTTACATTCTCTCCGCTTTCTGCTATGCTCTCGGACACTAGTATATGAGTGGGCGAATGTCCCTCGGAATAAGAATTCCTCGGGATGGCGATGTTCTACAACTCGCTACGCTCGTTAAGAACATCAGCCACATGTCCCAAGATCGCCTAATCAAACTCTCCTGCACCGTTTGCAAGCGTACGAACTACTGGAGCGAGAAAAACAAAAAGAAAGTTGAGCGCAAAATCGAGCTCAAGAAGTTTTGCGAGTGGTGCATGAAGCGCACGACTCACAAGGAATCGAAGAAATAATCCGCCAAGCGGCGGATTATTTCGACAAGTCCGACAAGCCCAGGATCTTTTAGTGTCGCTTAAGAATCCCGGGAAATTATACTCGCTTTGCTTGTTAATTTGCGGGCCCGCCGCGAGTCGAACGCGGAACCTCGGTTTTGGAGACCGATGTTTTACCATTGAAACTACAGGCCCAACAGGGAAATGCTAGCATAAAATCAGAGTGATAGAAACCTTCGGATATCTTTTTTGATAGCAATTATTTGAGACAGTTTGAACCACCTCACTCTCTTATCTCGCTTGAACCACGTCATCTGGCGCTTGGCATACTGCCAAATCTCCGACCGCAACTTTTCGATCATTTCCGCTTTGGATATAGACCCTCGGAGGTATCGAGAAACGTAGCGATACTCAAGCCCCAACTCTTCCATTCGTTTCCACGAAAGACCCTTGGCGTGGAGCGACCGAACCTCTCCAACCATAGATGTTCTAATTCGCGCCTGCCCGCTGTAACTGCCCTTTGGCTGGAGGCGGGCGAATAAGCGAGTAGTTATTTTTACTTTGAGCTCATCGGGAGGGAGTGTGAGGCCGATGAAAAGGGGGCTGATGTCTTCGCGCGGAGTGTTCTTAAACGGCGGAACTGCCCCAAGTTTCGCGGCGATCT
>MHRI01000009.1:46065-56228 GCA_001820935.1 Candidatus Taylorbacteria bacterium RIFCSPHIGHO2_01_FULL_51_15
CATCAATGGTTTTCGCACGGTTTGGGTCTAATTTCTTCAGCATGCCAAAGAGCTCTTGCGCGGTCTTCTTCTCGAGCTTCTTTCGAAGCTTCAGGTTCGGAGGAACCTCCGGAAACGACGCGTTATTCACGAGTGCTTGGACGTAGAGCCCCGTCCCTCCCACGATGATCGGGAGTTTGCCTCTTTTAAAAATCTCCTCCATTTTCTCTCTTCCCATCCTCTGATACTCCGAGACTGTGTATTGCTTTTTTGGGCTCGCGATATCCAGTAGGTGGTGGGGGACACCTTTCATTTCCCTTTCAGTGATTTTTCCGGTCCCTATGTTAAGGCCTTTATACACCTGGCGCGAATCCGCTGAAATGATTTCACCTTCAAATCGCTTCGCTAATGTAACAGCAAGGGCGCTTTTCCCCACTGCCGTCGGTCCCACGATGACCAGCAGTTTCCAGTCTATCTTGTCACTTTTCATATAAGGTTTTTTAGCTTACCATGGGCGCATGAATATTCGAATTATAGAAAAACCCATCACTCGAGCGGAGGCGAAGGAAATTGCCAAAAAGTTTTATGTAGACATGGTCAAGGGTGTCGTTGATGTTAAGCGTCAGATTATCGCACTTGGCGGCGAGTGGCACATGGACGCAAATACTCGTCTCATTGCGCACGGTTCGAAGCAGCCCAATATTTGGGGATTCAACTTCTATCCTGACAGTAATCACATTGCATTTACCTCCCTCATCAACATCCGACCTGCCCAAAATAATCGCAGAATCGAAGTAGAGAATGAGGCATTACGCAAGCAGATGGAGGAGATTATACGAAAACTCATCATATGATTGCACGCACCCCTGCCTTTCTCATGGCGAATTTGGGGAGCGACATCTCTCAGCTTTTTTCACATCTCGAAAGAGGGGAGAGCGAACTTGCAGCATCTGCCGCAAGGAGGGCACGGGGCATCATGGCAGAGCTTCTCCGCCATAAGGAACTTCAGGGAAGGACTGGTGAAATCGAGGTACTGCAACACATCGTGAGCGACGCCCTCTTGGAGAAACCCCTCTTGCGGGTGACTAAAGGGGAACTTGATGCATACTTCATGCCGTTTTCGATGCGAGTGCTGGGGGAGGGCATCTAAACTTACCGTTTCAGTACCCGCGATTGGTTTTTCTGTTCGTGAAGACACTTCAGAAAGAGCTGAGTCGGGCTTCGACGCCCCGACGGAGGTACCCCGTACCTCCTCCCCGTCACTATACCGCTTCGCTCAATGTGCTGGGGGAGGGCATCGAACCCTCATGATGTTGCCATCGCAGGATTTTGAGTCCTGTGCGTCTGCCAATTCCGCCACCCCAGCAACCACTCTACTCTACAATAAAAACAGCATTCCCCCAACCCACATTGCGTAAGTCACTCGCAATGTTAGAATAGTCCTACATAAAGGTATCACTATCACATTATCTCTCTCACTATGCCGCAATTCATCAACAACGCCATATTTTGGGTCGAGGTGGAGAAGATCAGGCCGAACCCCTTCCAACCTCGGCGCGAGTTCGATCAGGCCCGCCTTAGCGAGCTTGCCGAGTCTATTCGCATGTACGGCATCCTCCAGCCGCTCGTCGTCACGCGCAAAGAAATTCAAAAAGATGACGGCGGGCTCACGACCGAATATGAACTCATCTCGGGTGAGAGGCGCCTTCGCGCTTCTCGCCTCGCGGGCATCCTGCAAGTGCCGGTGCTTATCCGTCAAGGAGAGGAGAGCGACCGAGAGAAACTCGAGCTCGCTATCATCGAGAACCTGCAGCGCGAAGACCTAAACGCGGTGGATCGCGCGCGGGCGTTCCAGCGTCTTGTCGACGAATTCGGCTTCAAGCACGCGGATATCGGACGGAAAGTGGGGAAGAGCCGCGAATATGTCTCCAACACGCTTCGAATCCTCGACCTTTCGGAAGAAATTCTTTCCGCGCTTACCGCCGGCAAGATTAATGAGGGGCATACGCGGCCTCTCCTCATGCTCTCAGAGCGGCCGCAAGAGCAAAGTACCCTCTTTAAGGAGATCATGTACAAACGCATCACCGTTCGAGAGGCCGAAGGGGTGGCGCGGAGTATCGCGGTGGAGCGCGCTCGCAAGAAAGATTTCGGCGCCGATCCCGAACTTACCTTGCTTGAAGAGAAGCTTCGTGAGTCACTTGGCACCCGTGTCAGAATCGAGCGGCTGGAGAACGGCGGTAAGATTATGATTGATTTCTTCTCGAAGGACGATTTGCGTACCATTCTCGACCTCATGGAGTCGAACAAGACAAAGAGTCCGACCGATATGCTCGATCGCCATCACGCCAAGGCCGAAGCCGCCGCGGCTATAACTCCTTCTACGTTAGCGGCTTCGCCGGAGGATGCCGGCGCCCCCGAGGCAGAGTCGCTCGATGACCGCCCTTTGGAGGAAAAGATCGCAGGGGAGAACGAAGATATTTACTCCGTAAAGAATTTCAGCATCTAGCTAGCTCCTCTTTTCGCTCTTCGGTTCATCGGGCTCGAAAACCTATTTCAACTTAGACAGCGCGTTACGGATGTGCTTTTTCGCGATGCTCGTCTTTGCGACCGTGAGCCACTTCGATGTCACGCGGGCGTCTTTCCTTGTGAGGATTTCTACGATGTCGCCGTTCTGAAGTCTGGTGTCAATTGACACTAATTTTCCGTTCACCTTCGCGCCCACCAAGTGATCTCCAATGTCCGAATGAATCGCGTAGGCAAAATCCAGAGACGTAGAGTCAGTGGGAAGATCCACCACGTCTCCCTTCGGGGTGAAGATGAAAATGCGGTTTTTGAAGAAATCCTCACGAAGGTGCTCCCAGAATTCTTGCTCATCCATAGTTGAATCAAGGTCACCAAGCTGCCGCACCCAGGCAGGCACGCCGCTGCCCACATCCTCCACATGCAACAGCGCCTTTCCCTTTTCGGGCGCGCTCTTTCCCCGCCAGGAAATGAGCGAACCAAAAAATGTCTTTTTACTCCCGTGTTTTTGAGGTCTTTCCTGTTCCTTATAGTCCGCGTGCAGGGCCACACCATATTCAGACTCCCGATGCATTTCTTCCGTACGGATTTGAATCTCTACGACACCTCCGCTTCCGGTAAAGACGGTGGTATGGAGCGAGCGATACCCGTTTGGCTTAGGGAAGGCGATGTAGTCCTTGATCCGCCCGGGAAGCGGCCTCCAAATACCGTGAATGGCGCCGAGCGCCCGATAACAATCCTCAATATTCTTCACTACGACGCGAATCGCGAGAATGTCATAGATTTTCTCAAAATCCCACTCTCGGTTTCGCAGCTTCATGTAGAGGCTGTAGTGGCCCTTCAGGCGTTCCTCGGTGGAGATAATCGGCACGTGCTGGCGCGCGAAACCCTTCAGTACTGACTTGTGAAATTTATCGAGCTTTTTCAAAAGCTCGCTTTTCTTCGCATTCAGCAACTTTCTTACGCGCTCAAATTCCGCCGGATACGCGAAAGGGAAGGAGAGCTCCTCAAGTTCTCGGTTTACCTTTCGAATACCGAGGCGGTAAGCGATCGGGGCGTAGATCTCGAGTGTTTCCTTGGCGATGCGGAGCTGCTTTTGCTTCGGTACATGCTGCAGTGTGCGCATGTTGTGGAGCCGGTCACAAAGCTTGACTATAAGCACGCGTAAATCCTTCGAGCTCGCGATGAAGAGGCGCCGCATGCTCTCCGAATAGCGATCCACTCCGCTGTAGCGCAAATGTCCGAGCTTCGTCACGCCTTCGACAAGCATGAGCACGTCGCTCCCGAATTCCTTTTTAATCGTTTCGGGCTTTACGCTCACATCCTCAATCGAGTCGTGCAAAAGTCCCGCGGCGACCGCGGGAGCGTCGGCACCAAGCTCCGCGATGAGCTTCGCCGTTTCGTGGAGGTGCAAGAAGTACGGTTCCCCCGAGTAGCGTTTGTGACCCTTATGCGCCTCCTCCGCAAACGCGTATGCTTTTCCAACGAGGGCGATGTCGCCTACTTTTTGGCTTCTCATGAGATCAGTTATTTCATGGAGTGGCATGAGGTCATCCTACTAAAATTCCCTGAAAAAAGACACTTCTATCGACACGTACGGCAAACAAAAAGCTCGGACCGAAAGGTCGGTCCGAGTGTGAAGGCAAGTCGCTTCGGCTACGCTGCTTACCCTTAATCAGGAGTACTGGCTTCGGGGAAGTGGGTCTTGATCATCGACTCGATAACTCCATGGAGGTGTAGTGCGACATCCCCGGGGTGAATCGGACAAAACTCGGGATGTGCCTCCTTCATAACCGGCACGGCGCTCCCGTTTTTGAATTCATCCGGAGTGATAAGGATCACCGGGATTCCTTGCCGCTTAAGCAGCGTTCTGCGCGCGACGTCCTCATCGTCTGTTACGAGAAAGTTGGCATTCTTTAGTGCCACTCGCCAGTGGTTCCTCGTACAGCGCGCCACAAAGTCTGTGGTGCGGTGCCGGTCACCTTTGGAGCGTATTAGGATGTTAAATAAAGGAACAGTTGCATTCTTTGCATTCATCTTCGCCACCCTACCTCATTTTTCGACATCCCGCAAATCAACCTCACAAACCCGGCAGATTCTCTACATTTCGGACGACGCCTTGTGTGTATGTGGATGATAGCGGCGGCTTAAACTAACTCCATCCCTCGACAAAGTCCTTATCTACAGCGGTAGATGAGAACTATGCTCGGATAGGTAAACCCCACACCTTACCACAGGGCAGTAAACCCTGCGGCAAGCCCCCACACCAAACGGTTGCTTGGTGTGGGGGCAAGGAAGAACCGATCCCCGCGTACAAGCGTACGGCATTTAGGTGTGGGGACAAACTTAACGAAGTCGTAATTTAGCTTTTTTAAAAGCTAATTGGCATTTGGAGCCGGCTCCACGGGTGGACAGGTATCTGCCATTCTAATCGTGCCAGTGGTTGAGCCGCTTTGACCGGAGAGAGGTCCACCCGGTGCGCCGACAAAGTCAATGCGATAGGTAATATCAAAGAAGCTGTCCACGTTCCAATTTCCGTCAGGAAGTTGTGTCAAAGTAGTGTGGCCCGGGCTTGGCAAACCAAAGTAAGTGCCGGCCGTAATGCGAAGCAAATCAAAATCAGGGTCGCCCGGAGGGAGCTGTCCTTGTAATCTGAACATATCCGTGTCAAACGACTGTACAGGATTGCCAGTCGTCCGCGGGCCTACATGGGTCTCGAAGCTAGTTGGCAGATTCAAGACACGGCCGCTTCCTGTGAGCGTCATCGAGAGCATCTCGGTTTCGAAGATGTATGTTTCGCCTGTTGCCGGAGTACCTGTCCGCGTGACTACGGTAGCGGGGACGCTTTGAAGCATAGCGTCTGCCGTCTGCCCCGTTGTTCCGAGTGCTGATTGCACAATCGTCAGTTGCCCGCCAGTATTCTGAAAGGCTGTGTTTCCGTCGAATACCACCGCCGTACCTTGCTCGTCTGGATGCGTGCATGCGGTGGGAAGATGCGTCTTAACAGTTGGAACGCAGATTTCTTCCGTTCTGACCGCAAGTTGCGATGTAATGCCGAACTGGTCGTGAGTGATCGCCTTGCGATTTACCTGATTGTGCGGGATAGCCTCGTAGCACATCAGGTGATTGTCTCGGTCAATAATTTCACTCACCTTTCCGTTATGCGTCTTTTCCGTTGGATTACAAAGATAGAGCCCACGAATCACTTCAAACTGGCCGTTCTGGAATTGGTCCTTGACCAACACACCTTCGGCGGTTGTGTAAGGCTCGACGTCGTAGCAAAGATAATGATTGGCATTTTGCGGGATGGAAGGCACGACTGACGCGATGAGCTTACCTGCCGCAGTTGAGGGCATGGTGGACAGTAGCTTTTCAATGGGGATGCCGATCTTTTTCTTGCCGGTCGGGGTCAATAAATAACGAGGCTTCGTAACCTTGATGGTATTTTTCTCAAATTGGTTCTCGATTAAAACCGAGCGCGGTACGAAAGTAACTGGGCTTTTAAGTCGATAAGCCAGATAATGCAGGTCCGGTCTCTTAGGATTAAACACGAGACCTTCATGGAGTTTCTTGACGGGATTCAACAGGCGTTCAATCAAGACGAGCTCAAAGTCTGTGGGGCTTATAAACTGGTCGCGGAGGGAGACCTTAATCGGATTGATAGATTTATCAAGAAGATAACTCAAATAATGGTCGCAGTTTACGCCCTCATCCACGACCCCATTACCATTATCATCCTTGCCATCACAGATTTCCCCCGTCGGTGTGCCTTGCCCAAAGACGATACCGGTAGTACCAAAAAAGACTACCGGAAAAACCAAAAAGAAAGAGGCGAGCACGATTTTAGTCCCAACTATTTCATTTATTTTCTTCATAACTGATACCCCTGTTATCTATTTGCTAGTAATGTCCGCTTAAGAAACGGCGTTTAGATAGTCTTATCTCCCCTAAGTATATTCGGTTTGCAGGAAGAAACAAGAAGACGAATCTACGAAGCGTTTCTTAGTATTTTTGAAATTACTCTACTGAATGCAGCCCTATTATCATACTTGGGAGTATGATAGTAGAAGTCTCGAGAGGAAAACAGGTATTGCTCACGCGCTCTTTTTCTTCTTGAATCCTCGGGTCTTTTTCTCCTGCGCCAGAATCTCGAGTGCGCGGGGGAGCTCGATATGGTATACGTCGTCTGGCGGCTTTAGGGATCGGAAGTCGCCATCGTGCACAACGTACGGGCCAAAGCGCCCCATGTTCGCCACGATTTCCTTACCGGTTTCCGGATGCGTTCCAAGTACGCGGGGAAGGGAGAGGAATTTAAGCGCATCCTCTAGGGTGAGCTTCGAAATATCCACATTTCTAGGGACGCTCGCCCGCCGAAGCTTAGGCGCACCCTTTTTCTTTGTCCCCTTTTCCGCTTTACCGACCTGGACGTAGAAACCGAAACGTCCATTCAACAAATACACATCCTCTCCGGTTGGCGGGTAGGTTCCTATAGGTTCATCCGGTCTAATTTCAAGTCCCTCCGCGGTAAGCGCGCCACTGCAGTCCGGGAAACGCTCGCAGGAGAGGAACTTACCTCCGCGCCCGAGCTTCCACACCATCCCCGCCTTGCAAATCGGACATCTAAACTCTTTTGGCGCCTCGCCGAGCGTGGTCGCCTTGTCGAGCTTTTCCTTCGACTTCACGGCCTTACTAAAGGGTGTATAGAATTCTTTCAATGTCTTTTCGTACTCGCGTGTGCCAAGAGCGATATCATCAAGCTTGTCCTCCATTTCCGCCGTGAACGTATCGCTAATGTAAGAAGGGAAGTGCTCTTCCAAAAAGCCGCTCACCACCATGCCCGTATCGGTCGGTTTTAGTGATCGATTTTCGCGCGTCACGTATTCGCGATCAACGAGTGTCTCCATGATGGATGCGTACGTTGAGGGACGCCCGATACCTCGCTTTTCGAGCTCCTTGATAAGGCCCGCCTCGCTGTAGCGAGGCGGCGGCTCGGTCTGCCGCTCCTCTGCCTCCATCTCCACAAGCTTCAAGGTGTCCCCCTTAGAAACTTTAGGGAGTTCAATGTCTTCTCCGCGCGCGCTAGGATCAGCGAGGAGCCAGCCCTGATACGTAAGCCGAACGCCGTTCGCGGAAAAATCGGGAATATCGGGCGAGGGGCTCCCAGTTATCTTCGTGCGAAGCATCTGCGCGTCCGGCATTTGTGAGGCGACAGCGCGCTTCCAAATCAGTTCATAGAGTTTTTTCTGGTCAGGATTCATACCGCCTTCCTCCTTCGCAAGGTGCGTAGGGCGGATCGCTTCGTGCGCTTCCTGGGCGTTCTTCACCTTTCCGGCATACGAGCGGATGGATATGAACTCCTTTCCAAACTTTTTCTCAATCACTTGCGCGATTTGTCCTTTGGCCGATTCCGAGAGATTGGTCGAATCGGTGCGCATGTAGGTGATGAGTCCGGCCTCATAAAGCTTCTGCGCCACCCCCATCGTGCGGCCCGGCGAGAACCCCAAACGCGTTGAAGCCGTCTGTTGCAGTGTGGAGGTGATGAAGGGAGGCTTGGGCGAGCGCTTGACGCTAGTTTCGGCGACACTGTCGACGCTCCAATTTCCCTTCCTACCGACTTCGAGAATATGCTCAGCAATTTTCTTGTCCCGCGGCTCCTCATCGCAGGTCAGAAGTAGTCTTTCTCCTTTCTTCGTCTCGGTATCGGCGGTGATGACAAAAAAGGCCTCCGGCTTGAACGCGAGGATCTCCCGCTCGCGCTCTACGACGATGCGCAGGGCAGGGGACTGCACGCGTCCCGCTGAAAGGCCGTACCGAACTTTTTTCCAAATCAGGCCGGAAAGATCGTAGCCAACGAGGCGGTCGAGGACTCGCCGTGCCTCCTGCGCTCGACGCAAATTCTCATCAATATCTCGCAGGTGCGTCAGGGATTCCTCCACCGCCTCCTTGGTAATTTCGTGATAGACTGCGCGCTTTATCTGCGGATGCGCTTTCCCTAGCTTCTCCTTTAGGATTTGCGCCAAATGCCAAGCGATAGCTTCACCTTCTCGGTCGGGGTCGGTGGCAAGGATAATCTCGCTAGCCTTTTTTGCCGCGAGAGCAATCTCGGCTACGATGTCTTCCTTCTTCTTTACGATTTCATAATGCGGGATAAAGCCGCCGGCGATGTCGAGGGCATGCTTGTTACTTTTAGGAAGGTCGCGCACGTGTCCAACAGAGGCTTTGACGGTGTATTCACTCCCCAGATATTTTCCGATCGTTTTCGCTTTTGACGGCGATTCGACGATGAGCAGTTTGTGTGACATCGCATTAGTAATAGCATGAAAGCAAGCGCTGGTGCAAATAAGTACAGCTGTCAACAACATTTAAGGTACACTCAATACCTCTAAGTCCCGTCTTTTCCGGATGTCGTCGGCGCACCTTGCTGGCACATGCTATACTTGTCTCAAATCTGTGCATATGCACAGATTTGAGACAAGTATGAAAGCAGTAGAACTTGCGAAAGAATCGTATTTGGCGGCAAAGAAATTTTTCGAATCCGATACCGTTGCCGCGGAGGCGACCAAAACAGTGCTTGCGCTTGTAGCTCTTTCTCCGATAGTCGTTGTCGGGGCTATGGCTCCAAATGTATTTTTAACATTAAAGCCCCTCATGAAGAGGGGGAAATATACAGTGCGGCAGGTCGGGCGAGCACTAGATACGCTCGATAGAAGCAAATATTTGAGCATCAAACGCACAGCAGACGGGAGGACCCGCATCGTGATAACGAAAAAGGGGATGAGGCAGGCGCGTAAGCTTAATATTGAAACGGTCAAGCTGCCGACGGCAGTTCATTGGGATGGTAAGTGGCATCTCCTTTTCTACGATATTCCCGTAAGGCACAATGCGGCTCGAATGGCTCTTGTGCGAATGGCAGGAGAACTTGGCATGTGCCAGTTGCAGAAGAGCTTATGGGTGTATCCTTTCTCTTGCGAATCAGAGATGTTATTCATCGCTGATTTCTTTGGGGTAGCCGACCATGTCAATTTTGCCGTCGTCGATTCTCTTCTTGATGAAGATGCGCCGCTCAAGTTCTTCCGGTTGCAGCGAAATAAGAGCGCGTCTATGTAGCCGCATTGTTATTTAGCTGTAGATTCAAAATTAGGATATCTTACCGAAGCGCGAAGAGATTTTTTTCAACGAATTTGTGTATAAAAAACGCTGCACCAAAGCGGTGCAGCGAAACGCAGCAAATACTCGCCAACCCTACGCAATGGATTTTTCCCGCACTCTCCCCGCGATCTCGCCGAAGGTAAAAGCCGATACATCACGCCACCTTCGCCCAAGTCGTGAATGCTCGAACATACAGGCGTATGGCGAGAGGCGCTTAAATGGGAGATGTTCGCTGAAGGCCCAGCCTACAGTGCTCCAGCCGTGAGGAAGTTCGCCATCCTGTATCTGGAGGTCCTTCCAGAAGAGATCAGGGGAGAATTCGTCAGGGTCCATTCGATCAATGAGCTGCTGTGCTTCATCTACATGCATTCTGTCCATAAAGATAGAGGTGTCTGTGGTTTAATGACGGCGGAAACTTCTTCCACCCTAACCTACAAATCCACTTTTTTCAAGCCAAAGACTTCTCTCATACAGAATGATACCGAAATGAAATGGCGTTCTCACGCACAATGAGC